>JAFOED010000046.1 GCA_017380355.1 Ruminococcus sp.
GCATCGACTTTGTGAAGCCCAATATGTCACTGGCGGTGGTTCCCAAAGCCAAAGGCGATGAGGAAAAGATTGCTCAAGGTCTCACCAAGCTTATGGAGGAAGACAAGACCTTCCTTCTGGAAAACAACAAGGAGACCCGTCAGCAAGTGCTCAAGGGGCTGGGTGACCAGCACATTGATGTGATTATCAGCAAGCTGAAAAATAAATTTGGCGTGGAAATCTCCTTTGAAAAACCGAGAGTTCCCTATCGGGAAGCTATCCGCAAAAAAATATTTTCGTCAAAACTTCCGAAAAGCGCAACAGCGTGTTCTAAGCGGTCAATGTTTATAATCTGTTCCATGAAAATCCTCACAACTGATAAACAAATTTATACAAATATCAGTATACCACAAATATCGGGTGAAATCAAAGAAAATATTACATTATATATGGAGAAAAATTAACTTTTTATCAAATAAATATCGTTAATATGCTTGACAATGAGGGCTTGTTTTGTTATAATCGCAGGAGTGTAAAGCGATTTGCTTTACAGCAAAAACAGACAGGAGGGCTGAAATTTGGATAAAAATCTTGAAATTTCGCTTCTGTTTGATTTTTACAAAGATATGCTGACTGACACTCAGCAGCAGGCTGTCAGCCTGTATTATAACGACGACTTGTCGCTTAAAGAAACTGCCGATATTTTAGGTATGTCGCGACAAGGAGTGCGAGACGCTTTAACAAGAGCGAAAACCAGCTTGTTTGAGTACGAAGAGAAGCTTTCTCTTTGTGCAAGATTTGATAAAACGTCTGTAGAGCTCGATTCTATTTTGCAGTGCACACAGCAGATAGAGGAGCTGTCACAAGACGAAAAACTGCTCACACTCGTTAAGAGTATTAACGAGTCTGTGCATAGACTTTACGAAACGGAGGTCTGATTATGGCATTTGAAGGCTTGTCCGAAAAGCTGTCAAAAGCGTTTAAAAAACTTAAAAATAAAGGTAAGCTTAAAGAATCCGATGTTAAAGAAGCGATGCGAGAAGTCAGACTCGCGTTACTCGAAGCTGACGTTAACTATAAGGTTGCTAAAGATTTTACTAACAAAGTCACTGAGCGTGCAGTAGGCTCTGACGTTATGGAGAGTCTGACTCCTGCTCAGATGGTTATAAAAATTGTTGACGAGGAACTCGCTGCTTTGATGGGTGCTGAAAACGCACGACTTAACTTCTCGTCAAAACCACCGACTGTCATTATGATGTGCGGTCTTCAGGGTGCCGGTAAAACTACCCACTCAGGTAAGCTTGCGCTTCACCTGAAAAAGCAGAATCACAGACCACTTCTGGTAGCCTGTGATATTTACCGTCCTGCTGCTATCGAACAGCTTAAAGTTGTCGGTAAAAAAGCGGAAGTTTCTGTTTTCGAAATGGGACAGGAAAATCCTGTTAAAATCGCTAAAGAAGCGATTAAACACGCTAGAGATTACGGCAACGATATCGTTATTCTCGATACCGCCGGCCGACTCCATATCGATGAAGAGCTCATGGACGAGCTTAAAAACATCAAATCCGAAGTCAAGGTCGACGAGGTGCTCCTCGTTATCGACTCAATGACAGGTCAGGACGCAGTTAATGTCGCAAAGACATTCAACGAGTTGCTCGACATCACAGGCGTTATTCTCACTAAGCTCGACGGCGATACCCGAGGCGGTGCCGCACTATCAGTAAAAGCTGTTACAGGACGTCCGATTAAGTTCTCCGGTACAGGCGAAAAGCTCGAGGATTTAGAGCCTTTCCATCCTGATAGAATGGCTAGCCGAATTTTAGGTATGGGTGACGTGCTCTCTCTTATCGAAGAAGCTGAGCAGAAGCTCGACCAGAAAAAGGCTGAGAAACTTGCCGATAAGATGATGAAGAATAAAATGGACTTTAACGACCTGCTCGACCAGTTTGAGCAGATTCAGAATATGGGTCCGATTAAAGGTATTCTCTCTAAACTTCCGGGTGTTGGTAATAAGCTCGATGACGTTGATATCGACGACCGCCAGATCGACTGGTGTAAAGCGATTATCCTTTCTATGACAAAAGAAGAGCGTGAAAAACCATCGCTCATCAATCCGTCCAGAAAGCGCAGAATCGCTGCAGGTAGTGGTCGAAGCGTCGAAGAAGTTAACCGCCTGATAAAACAGCTCGAACAGACTCAGAAAATGATGAGACAGTTCACTAGAAACTCTAAAAAAGGCAAGAAAATGAGAAATCTTCCGGGCCTTGGCGGTCCGATGCCACCGATGGGTGGTGGCGGTTTCCCTGGATTTTAAGGGAACCTTAACTAGTCTTTAATGCCAATAATTTACATTGGTAAATAAATATAAAATAACAATATATTGGAGGAACAAAAAATGGTTAAAATCAGATTAAGAAGAATGGGCGCTAAGAAATCACCTTTCTACAGAATCGTTGTTGCTGACTCAAGATACCCACGTGATGGTCGTTTCATCGAGGAAATCGGCACATACAACCCACTCACAGAGCCATCAGAGGTTAAAGTTGACGCTGACAAGGTAAAAGAGTGGATCGCTAAGGGTGCACAGCCAACAGATACAGTAAAGAACCTTTTCAAGAAGAACGGCATTCTTTAATTTTTGAAAGGAAACTGTTCTGATGAAAGAGTTACTTTTAACGATTGCGAAAGGTCTTGTTGAAGAGCCTGAGAAGGTTTCTGTTACACAGGACGACCCTAACGAAGAGGGCACAGTCGTGTACCACATCCACGTTGCTGAGAACGATATGGGCAGAATCATCGGCAAACAGGGCAGAATCGCGAAAGCTATCCGTACTGTTGCTCGCAGTGCTGCTATCCGTAGCAACGAGAAAATCATGGTCGAAATCGACTAATAACTTGAAGAAACTTGCGGTGCATTTTGCACCGCTTTTTCTTTTGTGCTTTACTATTTTGTTTTGGTGTGATAAAATCACTTTGAAATCTGAATTTACAGGTGAAAATTATGGTAAAAGAATTCTTAGAAGGCGGTAAAATCGTCGGTACACACGGTGTCAGAGGTGAGATGCGTGTTGAGTGCTGGTGCGATTCTCCGCAGTTTCTGGCACAGTTTAAGACACTTTATTTCAACGAGGGTGCAGAAAAGGTAAAGGTTAATTCACGTGCTCACAAAAATATGGTGCTTACTAAAATTCCGGGAATTGACACTATCGAGCAGGCTGACACTTTAAGAGGTAAGATTCTCTACATAAAACGTTCTGACATCAAGCTCGAAGAGGGCGTTAATTTCGTTCAGGATTTAATCGGTCTTGAGGTTGTTGATTCCGATACAGGTAAAGTATACGGTGTTGTAAAAGACGTTCTGCGTACAGGTTCAAACGACGTTTACGAGATGAAAGGTGAGGATGAGAAAATGTACTACATCCCTGCTATTCCTGACATCGTTGACGAAATAGATATAGAGGGCAACAAGCTTTCTATCACCCCTATGAAAGGACTGTTCTCTGATGAGGATTGATATAATAACCTTGTTTCCTGAGATGATGGAGACGGTGCTTTCTGAGTCGATTATCGGCAGAGCGCAGAAAAAAGGAGTGCTCGAGATTAACTGTCACCAGCTCAGAGAGTTTGCTTTTGATAAGCACAGACACGTTGACGATGCGCCGTATGGCGGTGGTAAGGGAATGCTTATGATGACCGAGCCGATTGCGCTGTGTTTCGAGGATATCTGTAAGAATCTCGACGAAAAGCCGTACTTCGTCTATATGACCCCACAGGGAAACGTGCTGAATCAGAAAAAGCTTATAGACATCAGCGAAAAGCATAACAATATTTGTGTGCTGTGCGGTCATTACGAGGGTGTAGACCAGCGTGTGATTGACGAGCTTGTCGATGAAGAAATTTCAATAGGCGATTACGTTTTAACAGGCGGCGAGCTTCCGACTCTCGTTTTTGTTGACGCTCTTGCTCGTATGGAAAAGGGTGTGCTTTCTGAAGACGAGTGCTTCACAAAAGAGAGCCACTACGACGGACTTTTGGAGTATCCGCAGTATACTCGTCCACAGGTGTGGCGAGGAAGAGAAGTCCCACAGGTGCTTTTGTCAGGTCACCACGAAAATGTAGACAAATGGCGCAGAGAGCAGAGTATTATCAACACCGCGAAAAAGCGTCCTGATATGATAAAAACTGCTGATTTAACCGACAAAGAAAAAGAACTTGCACAGAGTATTATCGATGCAAACGACGCAAAAGAATGACCATTTAATGCGGAAAATGTCATTTTTTGCCCTTGCTCGTTGTGTGCTAAGCACAAATATTTTTCAACATTTTAGCACATTTGCACAAATAACAAGTTTGTAAAAAAATACTTGTTATGTATCAAAACAAAAATGGTTTTTCACAGTTGACCTTGCCGATTTTTGTGGATATAATAACAATAATCGAACAGAATCTCCTGTTTGAGGTTGATTTTTGTTAAACAAATTATTTTGCAAAGTAAGAGAGGGTATTAGAATGTACACAAAGGAAGTATTAGTTCAGAACAAAGCTGGTCTTCACGCTCGTCCTGCAACATTTTTCATTCAGAAAGCTAACGAGTATAAGTCAACTGTATGGGTAGAGAAGGACGAAAGAAAAGTTAACGCTAAGAGCCTTCTTGGTGTATTATCACTCGGTATCATCGGTGGTACTACAATCACTATCTACGCTGACGGTTCAGACGAGCACGAGGCTGTTGAGGGTCTTGTTGCTTTAGTTGAAACAGGCTTTGCTGAGTAATTTTATTTAAATATTTTGTGTATTAAAGGCGGAAGTTTTTTCCGCCTTTTTTATTTTGCTTTACAAACCTTCGATTTTAATTATAATTTAAACTAGGATAGTTTGTGAAAGGGGTGAGTTTTGTGAACGAAAAACTGAAAGAACTTAGAAAAAAAGCGATGGCACTTCCGCTTTCTCCTGGCGTTTATATTATGAAAAATAAAAACCGTGATATTATTTATATCGGCAAGGCTAAAGCGCTGAAAATTATACCGCTGTATCGCTCACTGTCCGGCACACAAACGCAAATGTCGGAATAACTGTTTCCGTCCTTTATAAGCTTTGAAATGATGTTTGCCGCGCAGTAAC
>JAFOED010000047.1 GCA_017380355.1 Ruminococcus sp.
AAAGAAGTTGTATGACCAATCTGCGTTACCTTCTGGTCTGAAGTAGATTGTGCCAGGGCCAACCTTATTTGAAGTAGCGCCGATCATGTAGTTGTCGCCGCCGTCGTTAAACCACTTGTCGAACTTCTCACCGTCAAAGTGTGCAACTTTAATCTCATCGCCACCAACGAATGTCCAGTCGAGCATGTACTCGCCAGCTGTAGCTGGGTTAGCTTTGAGTAATCTGTCTGTTGTGAGAGCGTCTACACTCCAGCAGTCAACGCCGTTGAGCATACCAACGAGGTAGTAACCAGCAACGAGCTCTTCTGGAGTCTCAGAAGATGGAGCATCACTAGATGGAGCTTCAGAAGAAGGAGCGTCTGTTGGCTTGTCTGTTGGGTCAACAGGCTTCTCAGCTCTCTTAACTGTTAAGTATGTGTAAGACCAGTCAGATCTACCTGCAGGGTTAAACTTAACTGAGCAGTAACCTGTCTTGTCTGATGTAGCGCCAATCTTGTATGATGGCTCAGCCTCTACCTTGTAGAGAGCGTCAAATTTCTCACCGTCGAAGTGAGCAACCTTTAACTCATCGCCACCAACGAATGTCCAGTAAAGGATGTATTCGCCTGCAGCGTCTGGGTTTTCAGCGAGCTTTCTGTCAGCTGTGAGTTTTGAAGCATCCCAGCAATCTTCGCCGTTGAAGATACCAACCATATAGTAGCCAGCTGTGAGTACGTCCTCACTTGGCTCTTCACTTGAAGGCTCTTCACTTGAAGGCTCTTCTGATGAAGGAGTCTCACTTGACTCTTCTTCTGAAGATGGCTCTTCTGAAGATGGTTCTTCTGATGAAGGGTCTTCACTTGACTCTTCTTCTGAAGATGGAGTCTCACTTGACTCATCCTCTGAAGATGGAGTTTCTGAAGATTCTACTTCGCTTGACTCATCCTCTGATGAAGATGGAGTCTCTGAAGATTCTACTTCACTTGACTCGTCTTCGCTTGGGTCTTCAACTTCGCCGAAAGTAAATGTTTCGCCGATGCCGTAAACCATAGCACTTGCATAAGAAGCAACGTACTGCTGAATGAGAGTAGCGTCAAAGATGCTTACTTTGCCATCTTTGTTAACGTCTGCTGCTGCATATTCAATAGTACCTTCTTCAAACTCATATCCTGGTAAGCCAGCAACGAATCTCTGGATAACAGTAGCATCAAGGATTGTAACCTTAGTGTCGCTGTTTGCATCACCGAGAACATAAGACTGAGTCTCAGCCGAAGCGCTTACCATACCTACGCTGAACATAGATACAAGCATAGTCATAGCAATTACAAGGCTGATAATTCTCTTGAATTGTTTCATAGGTATTCCTCCGTTTCAAAATTTGTGCAACACGCAATTAGGCATATTACACTATTGTAAATATTATACTGCTTTTAGCACTTTAGTTCAATGATAATTAACATATTTCGTTGGCTTTACATATAGAAAAAACCTCTCATAATTTGGTAAATATGCACAAGTATTGAAATCAGCTTTTGCTACACAAGTACAAAACAAAAGCCGCACTCGGTCATTTTATACAAACAAACCGTGTGCGACTTATGAATAATCACTGTTCTTCTTTTATATCACGCATTGTAAGGCTGATTCTCTTCTTTTCAACCTCAACAGAAAGTACAGCTACTTTAACGATGTCGCCGACTTTCAGCACCTCACTAGGGTGCTTGATGAATTTATTACAGATTCTGCTGATGTGAACAAGACCGTCCTGATGTACACCGATATCAACAAACGCACCAAAGTCGATAACGTTACGCACAGTACCTGTGAGCACCATTCCAGGCTTCAGGTCCTCCATAGAGAGCACGTCAGTACGCAAAAGTGGTGGTGGGAGCTCGTCACGAGGGTCACGACCAGGTTTTGAGAGTTCTTTCACGATGTCCTCGAGTGTAGGCACGCCTACTTCTAACTTAGAAGCAACTTCGCAAATTTTGCCTAATGCCGCCACTTTCTCTTCGATATTGGATATGCCGCCGTTTTTAATATCAGCAGCTTTGCATCCACACAGCTCAATAAGTTTCTTTGCAACATCGTAACTTTCAGGGTGCACACCTGTGCTGTCGAGTGGATTTCGGCTCTCAGTAACTCTAAGGAAGCCTGCACACTGTTCAAAAGCCTTAGGACCAAGTTTCGGAACTTTCTTTAATTCCGCACGAGAATTAAACTGTCCATTCTCTTCTCTGTACTTAACGATGTTATCGCACACAGCGGATGAAAGGCCTGCGACTCTCTTCAAAAGTGAAGCTGACGCAGTATTCAAATCAGCACCAACATTATTAACACACTCTTCGACGATACCGTCAAGCGCAGAGTCGAGCTGTTTTGGTGGCATATCGTGCTGATACTGTCCGACGCCGATAGCCTTCGGCTCGATTTTAACAAGCTCTGCGAGTGGGTCCTGAAGACGTCGAGCGATAGAAATCGCACTTCTTAAAGTGAGGTCAAACTGTGGGAATTCTTTCGCAGCGAGTTTCGATGCAGAATAAACTGACGCACCTGCTTCGCTTACAACCATATATGAAACTTTCATATCGATTTCTGAGATAACCGATGCTGTGAACATCTCTGTTTCCTTTGACGCAGTACCGTTACCGATAGCGATAATCTCAACCTTGTGCTTTTTGATAAGCATTTTTAAGATTCGCTTTGACTCATCAATCTTAACCTGAGAATGAGTAGGATAGATAATATTTGTGTCGAGCACCTTACCTGTCGGGTCAACAACCGCAACCTTACAACCTGTACGATAACCAGGGTCAAGACCTAACGCGACCTTGCCTTTTACAGGAGGCTGCATAAGAAGCTGACGAAGGTTTGTAGCAAATACTTTAATAGCGCCTGTGACAGCTTTGTCAGTAAGCTCGTTTCTGATTTCACGCTCTACTGATGGGAAAATAAGACGTGAGTACGCATCTTTGCACGCATCAAATACAGCGTCAGAGCACATCGATGTACCTTTCACCATAACTGACGCGATAGAATTGAGAGGTTTTTCATCGTCGAGCTTGATGCTGACTTTTAAGAAACCTTCTTTCTCACCTCTGTCTATAGCAAGCACACGATGTGAAGCGATTTTCGAAACAGCTTCCTCGAATTCGTAGTAAAGTGTATAAACGCTTTCGGCGTTTTCGTCTGCTGCCTTTGATACAACAGTTGCGTTGTGGAAGCACAGATTACGAATACGCTTACGGATTTCTGCGTTATCAGAAACAGTTTCTGCGATAATATCTAAAGCACCCTGAAGTGCGTCTTCTGCTGTTTTAACGCCCTTTTCTTCGTTAATATACTCCTGTGCAAGTGCAAGTGGGTCAGCCTTTTTGTCTTCCTGCGCTAAGATAAACAGAGCCAGAGGCTCGAGTCCTTTTTCTTTTGCAACAGAAGCACGAGTCTTACGCTTCGGTCTGTATGGACGGTAGATGTCTTCAACTTCAGAAAGAGTAGTAGCTTTCTCAAGCGCTTCTACGATTTCGTCAGTTAACTTCTCCTGTGCGTCAATTAAATCTCTTACTTCCTGCTTTCTCTTGTCGAGATTTCGCAGGTAATCAAGTCTGTCAGAAAACTCACGGATAAGCTGGTCGTCCATACTGCCATGTGCTTCCTTACGATATCTGGCGATAAACGGAATAGTATTGCCTTCGTCGAGCAAATCAATTACGTTTTTAGCGTAATCAACCTTTATATTAAAATGCTGCGCAAGGCTTAATGCATAATCTATCATTTCGGTTTCCTTTCAAATAAAATATAGCGGCATTATACCATAAAAAGCCAACAAACGCAAACCTTTTTGTAACACAATTGCGTCACTTAAATAGTATGTAATATAAACAGAAAGGAGGAAATCACATGTGTTCTAACAACTTGTTCGGTGGCAACAACTGTTGTCTCATCATCATTCTTCTCATTATCTTATGGTCTTGCTGTGGAAACAACGGCAACGACTGCTCAAACTCCTGCGGTTGCGGCTGCTAAGTTAAAGTAAATAACGTATAAAAAAGAACAGCCGGGGATTACCTCGGCTGTTTTTGCATATATTTTAAGCTCGCCCTCTTAGAGTTCAAATCTCATTGATAGTATAAAAAAGGGCGCACCATAAAGGTGCACCTATTTTTTATGCGAAAGGCGGGCAATAAGGTGCATAAACATAGGTAAAAACGAAGAAAAGGTGTGCTAATTCCGGCGAAATAATTTCTTCATTCTTTCAAAAAGTGAAAATTCCTTTGTGTGAACACCATTTTCGGGGAAAGGCTCGTCCAACACCCAAGGTAAATCAATACCATAAATAGTGACAGTAAAATAATTGTCCGTATTCTGTTCGTTTGGAACATACCCATTGTCAATAACTATGTTGATAAAAAGGCCTCCGTCATACATATCAATTTCGTACTTATCAGATTCTAATATTTTGCCGATTACTGTGTAAGAAACAAAGTGATAGTCAATATAATCTTCGACAGCGCAAGAGCCGGTTTCGTCTGGCCTTTCAATCAGTAAACCTAATTCGGCAAGGAATTCCTTTAGTTTAGGAAATTTCTCTGCGATTTGGGCATAAAGATTACGATCTTCGTTGCAATCGCATAATGTGTGTTCTTTGGAATATTTTAAGGTTTCCTCCACATCTACGTCCAACACATACCCGTGCTTGCGTATAATCATGTTGCACTCTCCTTGAGCGTTTTACAACTTGCAATCAACATTCGTCTGATACGACCGCAGAGATTTCTATATTTTTTATAGGCATCCTCGTCAATACTGTTCGTATTGAATAGCAATTGCAACCAACCTTCAGTTTCGCTACACTCTTTCAGAGCAATCTCAAATTTAGAAAGCATATCTGCCTTACTCTGTCCGTAGTTCGCTTCACGGATATTGGCATAAACACTGCTCGAACTTTTACGGATTTGAAAAAGAGTGTTAGATGACGCTTTTATGTTTTGACAAAGCAATTCTATTTCTGTTGCAAGCTGTTCGGAATACATCAGCAAATAATTTTTCGACATACAACCACTCCTTTCAAGAGAATTATACTACTTTTCCGTGAACAAATCAAGGCGAAGCCTTGTATATCATCAATTCCGTAGGAATTGTATATCATCCGCAATTTATTGCGGTATATCATCAACACGAAGTGTTGTATATCATCAAGCCGCAGGAAAAATACACGCTGGCGCGTGATGAGATACAGCCCCAAAGGGGCTGATGATATGCGCCGCACTTCGTACAGCGATGATATGCCAAGCCTGCGGCTTGGA
This sequence comes from Ruminococcus sp., assembly GCA_017380355.1. Taxonomy (GTDB): domain Bacteria; phylum Bacillota; class Clostridia; order Oscillospirales; family Acutalibacteraceae; genus Ruminococcoides. The sequence goes on from JAFOED010000047.1 coordinate 5,286, forward strand.
TAAAAAAAGAAGTAACTTTTGGTAGACAAAAGTTACTTCTTTTTTGCGAAAGAGCGACTAAAAGGTGCGTAAAGTGGGGTAAGAACGACTAAAAGTACACC
>JAFOED010000048.1 GCA_017380355.1 Ruminococcus sp.
CAGGAATATTTTTACCTGCTGTATTGACCTTGTGTTATGGGTTTATGACTATACAGCTCGATGAAACAACTATTCTTGATTTCCTTACATATGCAGTCAGGTATTTCATATCAACACAACAGTATTTCGAGTGGAGGTAAAGATGAAGAAAAAGAAAAACAAAAAGAGTAAGGGTGTGTCACTACAGACCCTTTTGGGTATAAAATCATTTACCCAGTATGGACTATCTACAAATAAAGGAGAATTACTCTTTTATCATGTAGTGCCAACAAATATATCCGTACTATCAAGTGCGAATATTGAAATCAAAATAAGACACTTAATGCAAGTGCTGTCAGCAGTTCCTAATATCGAACTCGTTTGCACAGACTCTTCTGAATGCTTTGATGACAACAAAGAATATCTGAAGAGGCGACTGGATGAGGAAAATAACATTAAGGTGAAAAAGATAATATCAAGTGATGTTGAGTTCTTAGACCAGATTCAGTTGGAGATGGCAACTGCAAGACAATTCTTATTTATTGCGAGGTTTAAAAACCTTAAGCCTGCACAGGTATTCCAACACGCTAACAGAATTGAAAAAATCATATCTGAGCAAGGTTTCGAAACTCACAGAATGAGTAAAAATGAAATTAAGCGATTTATCGCTTTGTATTTCGAATCATCTATAAATGGAGATATGTTACCCGACGTTGATGGAGAACAGTACTTCGATTTTTCAAAACAAACGCAGGAGGTGAGTGACAATGGCTAAGCGTAAAGCAAAAGTGATGACACCTGAACAGGTTGAAGAAATACGCACTAAAGACTTCTTTGACTGTATCCTTCCGGGTACAATCAAATTCTTTACAGATTACTACATTATAGGTGACAGCTACAGATGTGTGTGGGCAGTAAGAGAGTATCCACCATCAACCGAAGAACAGGCTATCCTTTCACAGCTCGCAGACAGAAATGGTGTTACAATCAGAATGTACAACCGCTTGGTAGAAGCACTTGAACAGAGAAAGATTGTACAGAACGCTATGCGAAGAAACAAGATGAAATCAGGCGGTACAGATATGAACGATTCTATCGAAGCTGAAGGAAACCTGATGGACGTTATAGATATGCTCGCAAATCTCAGAAAGAACCGTGAGTGCTTATTGCACTGTTCGGTGTTCATTGAGATTAAGGCAAAATCAAAACTTAAACTCAGAGAACTTCAAAGCGAAATATCTATGGAGCTTACAAGGTCGAAGATTTCAATTGACAGATTGACCCTAAGACAAAAAGAAGGCTTTTTGTCCGTAGTGCCTGTTGGTATGAATCAGTTCGGTGCTCAGTTTGAAAGAGTGTTACCTGTATCAAGTGTAGCAAATACATATCCTTTCAACTTCTCAGGTAAAACAGACCCGAATGGCATCTATATCGGTCGAGATAAATTCGGCACAAATATCCTTGTTGACTTTGACCGCAGAGCAGAGGATAAGACAACAAGTAATGCTTTGATTCTTGGTAACTCTGGTCAGGGTAAATCGTATCTGCTGAAACTTCTGCTGACAAACATCAGAGAATCAGGAAAGCAGATTATCTGTCTTGACCCTGAAGCAGAGTATGAAGAAATCTGCAACAATCTCGGAGGTTGCTATATCGACTTCCTTTCAGGTCAGTATACGATTAACCCGTTAGAACCTAAAGCGTGGTCCGATGGTAACGAAACCATAGACTATGAAGCTCCCGAAGCATTCCGTAAAGCTACAAGACTGAGTCAGCATATAGCTTTTCTGAAAGACTTTTTCAGAAGCTATAAGGATTTCACAGATACGCAGATTGATACCATCGAAATCCTACTTGCAAAACTATACGCAAGATTCGGTATTACAGACAGTACTGACTACAGCACTAAAAAAACTACAGACTTTCCTATTATGGAAGACTTCTATAAACTGTGCGAAGAAGAATACTACAGCTATGATAAAAAGCGTAAGTATCTGTACACAGAAGAAACTCTGCAGGAAGTATGTCTTGGTATCAACAGTATGTGTGTAGGTACAGAGAGTAAGTATTTTAACGGTCATACAAATATCATTGATGACCAGTTCGTTTGCTTTGGTGTAAAAGGCTTACTTGATACAAACAAACGACTCAAAGATGCGATGCTGTTTAATATCCTTTCATATATGAGCAACCAGTTGCTCGGCAAAGGTAACACAGTGGCATCTATTGATGAGCTTTATCTGTTCTTGACAAATATGACCGCAATTGAATATATCCGTAACGCTATGAAACGTGTACGAAAGAAAGAGTCCTCAATTATTCTGGCTTCCCAGAACATTGAGGATTTTCTTATTCCATCTATCAGAGAGTTTACTAAACCGTTGTTTAGTATTCCGACACACCAGTTCCTATTCAATCCAGGTCAGATTAATCCAAAAGAATTTATGGATGCATTACAGATTGAAGAAAGCGAATATGATCTCATTAAATATCCTGAAAGAGGTACTTGTCTATACCGATGTGGTAACGAGCGTTATTTGTTACAGGTAATTCCACCTGACTACAAATCAGCGTTATTTGGCAAAGCGGGTGGTCGTTAATGGCTGCTCCTGCTGTTGCTGTCATTGTCAAAAAAGCAGTAGTTGTTGTTGCGACAGACAAAAAGCTGAGAAAAATTGTTCTTGGAATAATACTGGGTGCGTTGATTATTATAATGTTGCCGATAGCTGTAGTAATGGGTCTTGCTAATCAGGAAATAGAAATTGATGTTGATAGGGCACAGGAACTGATTGTTGAAAATATGTCATACGAAGACAGAGAA
>JAFOED010000049.1 GCA_017380355.1 Ruminococcus sp.
ACCGTTCGAAAAGCGATGTCAGCATGTTGCTTAAACTTTAATATTTTCTACCATTAGGGGCGTTTTTGTATTGTCCGCACAATTTGGGGCAGTGCACTTCCCTACTGCGGTCTTTTTATTTTATAAGTTTGTCCCACAAAACGACTGTGTTAGTTTCGATCGATTTTTTCACGTCAATTACACGCTGGTTTTTACTTCCTCTAAACTGAAGCGAAATGTCTTTTTGCTCTTCAATAAACGGTCCGTCGACCAGAACATCGATATAGCTCAGAAGTTCGTCGGTGTACTCGCATCGTGCACGACTCTGTAACAAAAGCTGTGTGTCAAAAACATAGCCCGTGTAGCACCAGATGTCCTTTTGCGGATAGGTTGCTTTCACTCTTCTGACTAAATTCAAAAGCGCACCCTGATTTTGTACTTCGAACGGCTCACCGCCTAAAAGTGAGAGTCCGTTCATGTAATCCGGCTTCAGATACTCTATGATAAGGTCTTCGGTATCACTAGTGAATAATTCTCCAAAAGAAAAATCCCACGTCTCTTTATTGAAACAGTTTTTGCATCTGTGGGTACATCCCGAAACAAAGAGCGAGACTCTCACACCCACTCCGTTTGCGATGTCGCGTTTTTTTATCGTTGCGTAGTTCATCAGATGTGTAACACTCTTTCCTGGATTTCCTGTGTTCTGCCCTGATTCCAGTACTGAGTTCCGATGTAACCGCATGTACGCCTTGCTACGTTCATTGTGTCCTGATCACGGTTAGAGCAGTTAGGACACTCCCAAATAAGCTTTCCATCGTCGTTCACGATTCGAATCTCGCCGTCGAAACCGCACTTCTGACAATAGTCGCTCTTTGTGTTAAGCTCTGCGTACATAATGTTATCGTAGATGAAGCGGATAATCTGCAGTACTGCGTCGAGGTTGTTCTGCATATTAGGGACCTCAACATAAGAAATCGCACCGCCTGTGGACAGAGCCTGGAATTTAGACTCAAACATCAGCTTATCAAAAGCGTCGATTTCTTCTGTAACGTGAACGTGGTAGCTGTTTGTGATATACGCTTTATCAGTAACACCCTTTATAACACCGAAACGCTTCTGCAGACATTTAGCAAACTTGTATGTTGTGCTCTCAAGCGGTGTGCCGTAGATACCAAAACCGATTGTAGTTTCTTCTTTCCACTTGTTGCACGCTTTGTTCATATATTTCATAATATCGATTGCAAAATCGGTAACTGATGGGTCTGTGTGCGATTTTCCAGTCATAAATCTCACGCACTCACACAGACCTGCATATCCAAGCGAAATAGTTGAATAACCGCCGTAAAGGAGCTTGTCGATAGGCTCACCTTTTTTAAGTCTTGCGATTGCGCCATCCTGCCACAGAATAGGTGCAGCGTCGGATAAAGTACCTTTAAGTCTGTTGTGACGACACATAAGCGCACGGTAACAGAGCTCTAAACGCTCGTCAAAAATCTTCCAGAATTTGTTCATATCCTTACCGCTTGATAAAGCGATGTCGACGAGGTTAAGTGTAACAACACCCTGATTGAAACGACCGTAGAACTGGTACTCACCCTTTTCGTTTTTCCACGGAGTGAGTGCGCTTCTACAACCCATTACAGGGAAACAGTTGCCTTCTTTGAGCTGTTTCATAATCTTCTCTGAAATATAGTCAGGAACTAAACGCTTAGCAGTACACTTAGCCGCAAGCTCTGTTAAATACCAGTATTTTGACTCAGGAGTTATGTTATCTTCTTCTAAAACGTAGATGAGCTTAGGGAATGCAGGAGTTACGTAAACACCTTTTTCGTTCTTAACTCCCTGATAACGCTGCTGTAAAACTTCTTCAATAATAAGTGCGAGGTCTGCTTTTTCCTGCTCGTCTTTAGCTTCGTTAAGATACATAAACACCGTAACAAACGGAGCCTGACCGTTAGTAGTGAGAAGTGTTACAACCTGATACTGGATAGTCTGTACACCGCGGTTGATTTCTTCTCTTAAGCGTTTTTCTACTACGCGGCTGATTTTCTCTTCGTCTACGTCGACACCGATGAAAGAGTATTCTTCCTCAACCTGTTTTCTGATTTTCTGACGACTCACTTCAACGAAAGGTGCGAGGTGAGTAAGCGAGATGCTCTGACCGCCGTACTGGTTAGACGCAACCTGAGCGATAATCTGGGTCGCGATGTTACAAGCAGTAGAAAAACTGTGTGGTTTTTCAATCATAGTACCGCTGATTACAGTACCGTTCTGGAGCATATCGTCAAGGTTTACGAGGTCGCAGTTGTGCATATGCTGAGCGTAGTAGTCGGTATCGTGGAAGTGGATAATACCATCCTCGTGAGCCTTTACGATGTCTTCAGGCAGAAGAATACGCATTGTGATATCCTTACTCACTTCACCCGCCATATAGTCACGCTGTACGGAGTTAACAGTAGGATTTTTGTTTGAGTTTTCCTGTTTTGCCTCTTCATTGTTGCACTCGATAAGAGTCAGAATCTGGTTGTCAGTAGTGTTAGCAACACGAGCGAGGTTTCGTGTGTAACGGTATCTGATGTAGCGTTTAGCTGTTTCATACGCACCACACTTCATAATCTCAAGCTCGACGAGCTCCTGTACTTCTTCTACAGACAGCGCACGCGAAATGCACTCACCTGTGTTTTTAATAGTTACAGCAATCTGTCTTATCTGTTCGCCAGTAAGCTCTCTGCCGTTATCGTTAGCCATATCGGCTTTTGTGATAGCCGCGATAATCTTATCAATATTAAATTCAGCTTCGCTGCCGTTACGCTTAATAATCTTCATTTTCTCTCTTCCTTTCTGATTTCTGTGTTTTTCTATGGTTTCTGTTAACGCGAAATTTCGCACTATATATTGATGAGTACTATCAGTATACCAACTATATATTGTATGGTCAAGTGTTTTTTACACAATATATGTTTACATTTTAGTAATTTGCCCAAGCAGAATTAAAAATGCGCAAAAAATAAGCCTTTCAAAGAGTAATCCCTTTGAAAGGCAAAAGATATATTACTTTATTATGTCATTCACCACAGCAGACGCGATGAGTATTCCCGCTGCACACGGCACAAAAGCAGAGCTTGCAGGCACAGCTTTGTTGTTATCAACAACCTTTATCGCAGATTTCGGCTCTTCTTTCGAGTACACAACCCTGAGCTTTTTAATCCCGTTTTTCTTACACAGATTACGCATCGCACGAGCGAGCGGACACACGCTGGTTTTATAAATATCCGAAATCTCGAGCATCTCAGGGTGGAGTTTGTTTCCCGTACCCATACTGGAAATCATCGGCACACCTAGGTTCTGAGATATTTTCGCAAGCTCAAGCTTTGCTGAAACTGTATCAATCGCATCTACGATATAGTCGTACTGCGTAAAATCTATCTCTGTCGCATTTTCAGGCAGGAAGAACATATTAAGAGCCGTTACCTCGCACTGTGGGTTAATGCTTAAAATTCTATCCTTAGCGACGTCGTCCTTACTCTTACCTACCGTGTCATAAGTCGCGAGTAACTGTCGGTTAAGGTTTGACAGAGAAACAGTATCGTTATCGACAACGGTGATTTTTCCGACGAAACTACGAGCAAGTGCTTCGATTACATTTCCGCCGACTCCGCCACATCCGAAAACGATGATGTGCGAATTTTTCAGTTTTTCGAGTGCACTCTCACCGATTAACATCAAAGTGCGTGAAGTAATTTCGTCCATAACCCACCTCTTTCTGTTGCTTATTATACCACACGATTTTTAGTTATTCAAATAACTGTTGAAAAAACTATCCGTTTTTAGTAAAATAAATGAAAGAGAGGTTACTATGGATATTTACAGAATCGCACAGTTAAACATCGGTGTTGAAAACCACGCTGATTTCACAAAAGAATATATGAAAGACTACTTAGCACAAAGTGATTACACCGACTTCACGGTTACCGTAACACGTGAGATGATAGAGAATGAGAAAAAGATTTCTGTCGAACAGGTACCTGACCGCTACTACGAAATCACAGCTGTGCTCAGAAGTGTATGCAAGACGATTTTAGAGCGTTACAACGGCTTTTTTCTGCACTGCTCGTGTCTTATGTACAAAGGCGAAGCGTACGTTTTCACAGCGAAAAGCGGTACGGGAAAATCTACCCACACTCGTATGTGGCGAGAGGTTTTCAAGGACGAAGTCGTTATGATTAACGATGACAAACCTATCGTGCGACTGATAGACGACACGTTCTACATCTACGGTACTCCATGGAACGGAAAGCACTCGATTTCCAATAACGTAAAAGCCCCGATTAAGGCGATTTTCTACCTTCATCAGGCTAAGGAGAATAAAGTCACAAAATGCGACCCTCTCAGCTCTGTCGCAAAACTTCTCTCCCAGACTGTGCTTCCTGATAACAAAGAGGTTATGAACACCCTGCTTGAGCTACTCGATAAGCTTGTTGCTCAAAGTCCGATGTACGACTTACAGTGTAACATCTCGCACGATGCTGTCTACACAGCTTTAAATTCCGTAAAAGAATAATCCTCGTTTCGTAGCGAGTTTTATTTTTCTGTTTCGGAATTATATGTTGCTCTATATCACTCTTTTTTCTATAAAAGAATATTACTACACATAAAGAAAGCGATGGCAAACGCCACCGCTTTTTTCTTTTTTTGAATTATTTTGTCATAAAGAGTACGCCTAATGTGTCAGGACCGCAGTGTGAAGAAATTGTACATGAAGCTCTTGTTACAAAAACTTCGTCGAAGATGTTCTTCTCAACAAGCGCTTTTCTAACATTTTCAACGAGCTCTTCGTTACAACCTGCGTGTGTAATAAACGCACGAGCTGTGTCAACTTCGCCGTACTTAGTAACGATGTCGTTGAGGTAGTCGATACAAACCTTCTCGAACTTACCTCTGTACTTCTTGTTAACGCCCATCTTACCGCACTCAGCAGTAGAAACCTCGATACAAGGTTTTAAGCCAAGCAAGTTAGCGCCGAAGGCTTCAATAGCAGAACATCTGCCACCAGCAGCGAGGAAGTTAAGCTTGTCAATAACAAAGCTAGCGTGGCTCTTGTTCACCATTCCTCTAAGCTCCTGTGCAGCGTCTTTGAGGCTCTTGCCCTGCTCAATAAGTTCAGCAGCCTTAATAACGATAAGACCAGTACCTGTACTTAAATTGCATGAGTCAACAACCTCTACTCTGCCGTCAAAATCAGCAGCAGCTAAAGTAGCAGAACGGTTAGTAACAGAAAGGCTGGAGCCTAAGCTTACGTGAAGCACGTCGTAGCCTTCGTCAATATATTTCTGGAAGAAGTCTGTGTACTCACCAACGCTCATAGCGGCTGTGTGAGGCAGCTCCTTTGTCTTATAGAAGTGGTCATAAATCTCGTCAGGAGTGATAGTAATCCAGTCATCGTACATATTATCGCCCAGAGAAATGTGAAGCGGTAATGTAACAACTGAATATCTTTCAACAAGCTCTTTATTAAGGTCGCATGTGCTATCAGCAGTCAAAATAATTTTATTGCTCATAATTTTATCTCCCTATTGTTAATAGTGTTAATAAATGCTATACTACTATTATAATGATTTTTGAGGAAATTTCAATATATGGAGGTTATTTTATGATTAAAAAATTCACGTACAACAATCCATTCAATACTTTAGCGACTGTACTTGATATAAAAGAAGAAAGCGGTAGTTTGCCGTATTTTTCATATACTGACAACAGTTTTTGCTACAAAATGAGCGAAAGCGCGGTTGTTTACGGACTTGGCGAAGCTGTCAGAGGCATCAACAAACGCGGATGGATATACGAGGGCTACTGTTGTGACGACCCAAGCCATACCGAAGACAAGCGTTCACTCTACGGCGCACACAACTTCCTTATCATTGACGATAAAACAAACGGTGGCGACCGTTTTGGTGTATTCTTTGACTATCCTGCACGCATTACTTTTGACATCGGCTATACTGACAAAGACGTGCTTTTAGTCACCCCACAAAGTAATGACCTTACCGTTTACATCATCGAGGGTGAAACTCTCAAAGAGATAGTTAGTAACTTCAGAAAGCTTACAGGCACGAGTTACATCGCTCCGAAGTGGGCTTTCGGTTTTATGCAGAGCAGATGGAGCTACTTTACAAAAGACGACGTTATCCGCATTGCTGACGAGTACGAAAACGCCGAGATACCTCTCGACGCAATTTTCCTCGACATCGACTATATGGAGCGTTTCAAGGACTTCAGCTTAAACGACGAGCGCTTCCCTGATTTTAAAAACTTCGTTTCATATATGAAAGAGCGTGGCATCCGCCTCGTGCCGATTATCGACGCGGCTGTTAAGGTTGAAGACGGCTACGACGTGTACGAAGAAGGCAAAGAAAATGGCTATTTCTGTAAGGACGAAAACGGCGATGACTACGTTGTCGGCGTGTGGCCTGGTCGCGCTGTGTTCCCTGATTTCTTAAACGAAAAAGCAAGCGAGTGGTTTGCTGATAAATACAAAATGCTCACAGATATGGGAATTGAGGGCTTCTGGAATGATATGAACGAGCCTGCGATTTTCTACTCCGATAAAGGACTCGAGCGTGCTTTTTCTGAAATTGAAAAGTTCAGAGAAATTCAGCTTGATGCTAACACATTCTTTGACTGCAGAGATACTTTCGCTCGTCTTTCTAACTCACAGGAGGACTACAACTCTTTCTACCATAACGTTGACGGCACAAAAATCAAGCACAACGACGTACACAACCTCTACGGCTACTTTATGACAAAGTCAGCTCAGGAAGGCTTTATGCGCCACAATCCAGACAAACGTACGCTGATGTTTTCACGTGCGTCATATATCGGTGCTCACCGTTACGGCGGTATCTGGACAGGCGACAACCACTCATGGTGGTCACACATTCTGCTGTGCTTAAAGCAGATGCCATCGCTTAATATGTGCGGTTTCTTATACACAGGATGTGACCTTGGCGGTTTTAACGGAAACTGTACACGCGACCTACTCTTACGTTACCTTTCTCTCGGTATTTTCACTCCGCTTATGCGAAATCACTCAGCGTGTGGCACAAGAGATCAGGAGTGCTTCGCTTTCAGCGATACAAAAGATTTCAAGAATTTAGTTGACCTCAGATACAGACTCGTGCCATACATTTACAGCGAGTATATGAAAGCTGTTTTAAATAACGATATGTACATCCGTCCGCTATCGTTTGACTTTGAGGACGATGATTTCGCAAAACAGGTTGAAGACCAGCTTATGGTCGGCGACTCGATTATGATTGCGCCTGTTTACACACAAAACGCAAAGGGTAGATACGTCTACCTGCCTGAAAATATGACTATGCTCAGGGTTTGTGCTGACTCATCTGTTACAGAAACTCAAATGAATAAAGGACACAACTACATCGATGTCCCATTAAATGAAGTAGTGTTCTTTATTAGAGATGGTCGCTGTGTACCGCTGTGTGACAGCGCTAAAAACGTTGAAAGCTTAGATGACAACACACTTAAGCTCTACGGCAACGGAGAATGCTATGAGCTCTATACTGACGACGGTATGACTACAAACGTCTCTCTTGATAACATCAGAAAAATCGTAAGATAAACAAAAAAGGCACTCATAACGAGTGCCTTGAAATTTCTTGAAACCTTTAATTAGAGAACGATTTCGCCGTCAACTGTACCGCAAAGACCAGCAGCATTTGACTCGTCTGTATCGATGTGCATAGCTGGGAAGAAGTTCTGGTGTACACGACATACAACGTCGCCGAATGTAACCTTTCTACCCTCTGCGCCAACAGTTACAGAAACGATCTGCTTATCCTCAACACCAAATTCAGCAGCAGCTTCAGGTGTGAGATGGATGTGACGCTTAGCAGCGATGATACCGCAGTCGATTTCAACCTCACCGCAAGGACCAACAAGCTTGCAGCCAGGAGTGTTAGCGATGTCGCCAGACTCTCTTACAGGAGCAGCAACGCCGATTTTACGAGCGTCTGTGAGTGCGAGTTCAACCTGATCAGCAGGTCTGAAAGGACCTAAAATAGACATTGTAAGCTCACCCTTAGGACCAACAACAGTTACTCTCTCAGCACAAGCGAACTGACCTGGCTGTGAAAGATCCTTTTTGTTAGTAAGAGTAGCGTCCTTACCAAAAAGTGTAGCGAATGTTTCTGCTGTAACGTGGATGTGACGAGCAGAAGTCTCAACCATAATTTTCATCGTGATTACCACCTATCTAATATTTTTTACTTATCCATTTTACACCATAATAGCATAAATTTCAACACATTTCTTAAATGGGGTGATTTTTTGTATACTGATTTCGAAAAATTAAAAAACGATTGCATGAATTGTACAAAATGTGATCTGTGCAAAACCCGTACAAACGTAGTTTTTGGCGTTGGCAATCCGAACTCAGAGGTTCTTTTTATAGGTGAAGGTCCTGGCGAAAACGAGGATTTACAGGGAGAGCCGTTTGTCGGCAGAGCAGGAAAACTACTCGATAAATTGATGTTTGCCGTAGACCTCGACAGAAACAAAAACGTATACATCGCAAATATCGTGAAATGTCGCCCGCCGAAAAACCGCGACCCGTTCGAAGACGAACAAATTGAGTGTATGGATTGGCTACGGGCACAGACGCGCCTTATACGTCCGAAAATCATCGTGTGTCTGGGTAGAATCGCGGGAATGAAGATTATAAAAGAGGATTTAAAAATAACGAAAGAGCACGGAAAGTGGTTTAACAAAAACGGTGTGCACATTATGGCGATGTACCACCCTGCCGCAGTGCTTCGAAATCCTAACCAGATGGAAGATGCTCTGAAAGATTTTTTAATTCTTAGAGAGAAAATAGAAGAGGTATGCGAGCATACGTATTGAGCGATTAAGCATTCGTTGTTTATTCAACTATGTGAGAATTTAGCTCCGGTGCTCGGCGCTTAAAACAAAAAGGCTCCGTGAAATCACGGAGCCTTAAATATTGCTTTAGAAATTAACGATTAGCCGTTCTCTCTTTTTCTAGCAACAACTACTACAGCTGCAGCAGCCATCATAATGCCGAGCATTACGAAAAGAACTGTTGTCTCTGGACCAGTCTTTGTTGTAGAACCTGAAGTTGGGCCGTTGTTGCCTGCTGGGCTCTGGTTACCTGGCTTCTTAATGTCTGGATCTGACTTTGTTGGAGCTTCAGACTCTGCCTTTTTCCAGTCAACTGTAACGCCAGCTTCTTTGATAGCAGCTTCGATGTCATCCTGACCAATGCCAAGAGCAGCAGCAGTATCGTCGAGAAGTTTCTGGTCGTCTTTGCCTGAGTATGTTCTAGCATTCTCGAGTTTGTTTACGAGGAAGTCAACGAACATAGCGTAAGCAGATGTTGTAGAAGGAACGCATGTACCTACAACGTTACCGATAGATGTAACGCACTTTTCTGGACCAAACTGAGTTGGGTTCTTACCTCTCCAGAAAGCAGCTAAAGCTGTCTTTGAGCTATCTTCTGGGTTTTCGTATGTTGTGCCATCACAGTAAGCTGTGTCACCGATACATGTTGAATCCATAAGAAGGTTGTATGTCTGCATACCGTTCTCGTTTGAGAAGATAACAGCATAAAGTGTACCAGGAGCAAGAGTTACACCCTTAGCGTCGAGGTCATAGTACCACTTACCGTCTTTGTTGTCTGTACAAGCTTCTTTCTTAGCCTGCCATGGATAGAAAGAGTCACCGCCGTATACCCAAAGGTGGCAGAAAACTTTCTTGTAGTTCTTCCAACCAGCTGTATCTGGCTCGAAGTAAAGTTTGTTACCAGCAGCTGTCTCAGCACCTGCATCAGCAGATGTGTCAGCGCCAGCGTCAGCAGCAACATCAGCGATAGCGTCAGCGCTGTTGTCAGCGATCTCAACCTGAGCAGCAGAAGCAGAAACAACTACAACGCTCATGATTACGAGAACTGCGAGCATAAGGCTCATAATCTTTTTGAACATAATAATCTCCTCCAAATTTTTGTTAATGTTAGAATAATCCTAAAGACATTCTACCTTAGCATTTTTATTATACTTTATATAATGCAAATTTTCAATATTTTATAAACAATATTTTATAAAATATTACACAAAGTTTACAGCTTTTAGTAAGTAAATTTGCACAAATGTAATATATGAATAAAAATACTTATTACTTCTTTTTCTTAACAATTAAAATAATAATCACTACAGCAGCGCCTGCAAATACAACACCGCCTACAGCGATAAGAACAATGCCGATTACGCCTAAACCAAAAGTAACGCCTGTAGTAGTGCTAGACTCATTATCAGTAGAGATTTCTTCTTCGCTCTCAGGTTCTGTTTCAGGCTCAGTAGGGACTACAACCTCAGGCATAGTGATAGATGTACCCTCTGCATTTCCCCACTTCTTGTCGATGTCATCGTAGAAAATGCCGTCCGGGTCAAGTAAAACACCATCAGAGCTGAAAGCAGCACATGGGTGAACCTTGTCCTTGTTAGTTGTCCAGCGAGCTACTGCACACTGCTTCTGATTGTCAACAGGGTTCTCACAGGAGTCGCCATCGCACACAACGATGTCACCCTTACAGTCGGATGTTAAAGTAAGGTTGTATGTCTGCATACCATTCTCGTTTGAGAAAATAACAGAATATGTAGCGTCTTCTTTGAATTCAAAGCCTGAGATGTCATATTTCCAGTAACCGTTACCTAAATCTTCACATCTCTCGTCTTTAGCCTGCCATGCGTAAAAATCGCCGCCGTCGTCGCCTTCCTGCCAGATGTGACAGAAAACGATTGAGAAATTCTTCCACGCTACAGTTGTAGCTGTAGGCACCTGGAAGTAGATACAATCGGTGTTTGTCATATCTTCAGCAGATGCTGAAAAAGTCACTGCAGATGTCATGAGCACGAGCACAGCAAAAAGAACACAAAGTAATCTTTTCATAAATAATACCTCCGTATTTAATTTAACAAAATTATACAACATAAAACTTTATTTTTCAATACAAAAAGGCGGGATTAAACCCGCCTTTTGATGTATTAGTTAAGTATTATTTATTTTCCTTTGGCTTTTTAAGTACGAAAACAATCGCAATAGCAGCACCGGCTAAAACAACACCTACGATGACCCAGAGCCATACAGACTGGAAGATGTTGAAATCTTCGAGCTGTGATGGTGTAGATGTAACCTTGATATCAGTTGGTTCATCAGCACCACCGATAATAGATGTGCTATCATCACCGTCAGCATCAACCACTACGTCTTTGTCGTTTTTATCGTTCTTGTCGTCTTTGTCGTTGTCCTTCTTATTAACAGGCTTGTCGTTTGAGTTGTCAGCAACAACGTCGTCCTCTGCAACTTCCTCTTCCTTCTTAGCAGTGTTAACGTCAGCGTCGTCGCTATCACCTGTCACAGAGTTTACAAACTGACCGTGTGGCTGTTTTGTGTCAACGTTAAGCTCAGGAGCAGCGTCTTCAACTACTTCTTTGCCGTTAACAGTAACGTCACAAGTGAATTTGTACTCTGTAAACATCTGTAAAGACTCAGGATAGAGGTAACGCACATAGTAAGAAATGTGTGTTTCAGTAGCCTTCATAGCCTTAAACTTAACGGAAACAACAGGGTTGTTATCAGTAAATTTAACACCGTTTAAGATAGACCAGTTACCGATAACCTCGTCTTTGATGTCCGGGTTGATAACTGCACGCCAGTCATCTTCGTTATAACTGCCGGTAAAGTCAGCAACACCCTGAATCTGAAGAGCAGAAGAATCATAGTAAACAGAGAAGTCACAGCCAACAACCTTTTCAGGAACAGTGAGCTTTAAGGTGTAAACAACCTCGTCACCTTTGTTAACAGAAACTTTAGTCTCAGCTGATTTAGCAGCAGAAACAGAAATAACTGCAACAGACATTAAAACAACTAATGCCATGAGTACAGATAAGAATCTTTTCATTAAAAACATCCTTTCAAAATTACCTTATTGCTATTATACAACAAACACTAACTTATTTCAATAAATTTAATGTGAATATCTCGTGAAAAATAAGTGATTGTGGTATGTTTTCGTGCATTAGGAGTTTTACCTGATCATAAAACAAAGACTTGTTTTCAAAAAATTTC
>JAFOED010000050.1 GCA_017380355.1 Ruminococcus sp.
ACCAATCTCTTTAGCCTGTGCTGGTGTCATAACACGCTTCTGGTCACCAATATCGCCATCAGCAAAACGAACACCAGGAGTAACTGTAACAAAGTCATTACCACATGTAACGTGTACCTTCTGAGCTTCAAGTGGTGAACAAACTACACCATCAAGACCGGCTTTCTTAGCATTCGCAGCGTAGTGCATAACAACCTTATCAATAGGTTCGTTAATGAGAAGGTCGTTTTCCATACTCTCCTGATCGGTTGAAGTGAGCTGAGTAACAGCAATGAGGATAGGTCTTGTACCATCTTCACGTGTGAGACCTTCTAAAGCAGCCTCCATCATACGACATGTGCCGCCAGCATGAAGGTTAGTCATATCAACGTCGAGACCTGATAAAACTGCCATTGATTTCTTAACTGTGTTAGGAATATCATGAAGTTTTAAATCTAGGAAAATTTTGTGGCCACGTTTTTTGATTTCTTTAACAATCTGTGGACCTTCAGCATAGAAAAGCTCCATACCGATTTTTACGAAAGGTTTTCTTTCTGTGAATTTATCAAGAAAACTGAAAACAGCCTCAGCACTTGAAAAGTCACAAGCAACAATTACGTCTCTGCCCATTACTTAACTCCTCCTATAATTTCATTTAAATTGTTTATGTTATATTTATCCATTACCTGTGGTAATTTCTCAATTATATCTTTGCAGACATAAGGATCAACAAGGTTTGCTGCACCAATTTGAACAGCAGTAGCACCCGCAAGCATCATTTCGATTACGTCCTCTGCACTAGATACGCCGCCCATACCGATTACAGGGATGGAAACAGCGTGAGCTACCTGATAGACCATTCGAAGTGCTACAGGGAAAATCGCTGGACCGGAGAAACCGCCCATTTTATTAGCTATAACAGGCTTTTTAGTGCGCAGGTCAATGCGCATACCAAGCATAGTGTTGATAAGACTGATTGCGTCTGCACCTGCTTCTTCAACAGCCTTAGCGATAGCAACAATATCAGTTACATTTGGTGAAAGCTTAACGATAACTGGCTTTTTAACAGCTTCTTTAACAGCTTTTGTGATTAATGCAGCGTTTTCAGGATTAGTACCGAAAGCGATACCGCCACCGTGAACATTAGGACAACTGATATTTACTTCAATCCAACCTACCTGCTCTTCTTCATCAAGCTTTTTAGCTGTATATACATACTCGTCAACGGAGAATCCGCCTACATTAGCCATAACTTTCTTATTAAAGCATTCTTTGAGTTTCGGTAACTCTTCAGAAACAACTTTTTCAACACCAGGATTCTGAAGTCCGACAGCATTAATCATACCGCTATAACATTCTGCGATTCTTGGTGTAGGGTTACCAAATCTAGGCTCTTTTGTTGTACCTTTGAAAGAAAAAGTACCGAGAACGTTAATATCAAAAAGTTCAGCGTATTCATATCCGTATCCAAAAGTACCACTAGCAGGAATAATCGGATTATCAAGCTCAATACCGCATAGCGAAACACTTAATCTTCCCATAATATCTCCTCCTTTAAAAGTACCGGACCATCTTTACAGATACGCTTGTAACCAGTAATAGTCTTGCAAGAACAACCCATACAAGCACCAAAACCGCATCCCATACGTTCTTCAAAACTAAACTGACCAGATGTAGAAGTAGCTTTATACACAGCTTTAAGCATTGGCTCAGGACCACAAGTGAAGAAGTGGTCGTAGTTTTCAGGTAACGCATCCGTTACGAAACCTTTAACTCCATAGCTTCCATCAACAGTAGTGACTGTAACGTCAGCGCCGAGAGCTTTAAAGTCATCTTCACAGAATACTTCGTCTTTAGTATTAAAGCCGAGAATTACTGAAACTTTCTTACCTTCTGCAATCAGAGTCTTAGCAAGCATATAAAGTGGAGGCACACCAACGCCACCACCAAGTAAAACAGCGTGTTTACAGCACAAGCTAGTGTTGTAGCCGTTACCAAGGCCTGTAAGCACATCAAGCTCCTCGCCTACTAAAAGTTTACTCATAGCTTCTGTACCCTTGCCGACAACCTTATATATAATAGTTACGCTGTTTTGGTCACGGTCGAAAACCGAAATCGGTCGACGAAGATAAAATCCGTCGAGTTTAATATTAATAAACTGACCCGGAGCGGTGATATCAGCAACATCACCGCAAAGGACCATTTTATATACATTTGATGTCAAAGCAGTATTTTCTGCAATTTTAAATACACCTTGTTTCATCGTATCACCTTATTTAGCATCAATAGTAGAAACTTTAATTGTGATTTCTTCGAGTACGTCGAGGAGAATCTTTACTGTATCGAGTGAAGTGTAAAGAGCAACACCATTCTCAACGGCACAACGGCGGATAACAGAACCATCATCGTTGTGATTTCCTGACATAATCGAACGTGTATTGATAACACAGCTTACATATCCAGCACGAATTGAATCGAGAATCTCGTCACAACCTTCGCTGATTTTGCCTCTTACCTTTGTGCGGATACCGTTGTTCTTAAGGTATGTCGCTGTACCTGCAGTAGCTTCGATATTGAAGCCCATATCATAGAAACGTCTGATGAGAGGAAGAGCTTCTGCTTTATCTTCATCAGCAAGTGTAACTAAAACAGTACCGTAATTCTGAATATTGATGCCACCTGCGATGAGAGCCTTACACATAGCTCTGTGGAGCTTATCATCATAACCAATAGCTTCACCGGTAGATTTCATTTCAGGTGAAAGATAAGCGTCTAATCCCTTAATCTTATTGAATGAGAATACAGGAACTTTAACGTAGTATCTGTCTTTCTCTTCAGGATAAAGATCAAAAATACCGAGTTCTTTAAGGCTCATACCAAGAATTACTTCTGTAGCGATATCTGCAAGTGAGTAACCTGTAGCCTTTGAAAGGAACGGTACAGTACGAGAAGAACGTGGGTTAACCTCGATAATATATACATCGTCATTCTTATCAACGATGAACTGAATGTTGTAAAGGCCCTTGATGCCGATACCTAAACCAAGCATCTTAGTATATCTAAGGATTGTACCCTTAACTTTATCTGAAATGCTGTAAGTAGGATAAACGCTGATTGAGTCACCGCTGTGGATACCTGTACGCTCAACGAGTTCCATAATACCAGGAACAAATACGTCTCTGCCGTCACAGATAGCGTCAACCTCAACCTCTTTACCCTGTAAATACTTATCAACAAGTACAGGCTTGTCCTCGTCAATTTCAACAGCTGTCTTAAGGTAATGTCTTAACTGCTCTTCGTTAGCAACAATCTGCATAGCACGTCCGCCGAGAACGAAACTTGGACGAACAAGTACTGGATAGCCAATTTCCTGAGCAGCCTTTACGCCGTCTTCGATCTTAGTAACAGCTACACCCTGTGGCTGTGGAATGTTGAGCTCTTTGAGGATTTTTTCAAATGAACCTCTGTCCTCTGCTCTGTCAATCGCTTCACAGTCAGTACCGATAATCTTAACGCCTCTCTTCATAAGAGGATCAGCAAGGTTAATCGCTGTCTGACCACCGAGAGATACGACAACACCCTCAGGCTTCTCAAACTCAATAATGTTCATAACATCTTCAGGGGTGAGTGGCTCAAAATAGAGCTTATCTGCTGTTGTGTAGTCAGTAGAAACTGTCTCAGGGTTATTGTTGATAATAATAGCTTCATAACCTGAGCGTTTGATTGTTGATACAGCGTGTACTGTTGAGTAGTCAAACTCTACACCCTGACCGATACGGATAGGACCAGCACCAAGAACAACAATCTTCTTTTTATCTGTAAGTATTGATGCGTTCTCACCTGTGTATGATGAGTAGAAATATGGGATATAAGCGTTTGTGTGACATGTATCAACCATTCTAAATACAGGATACATGTTGTTTTCTTTACGGAGATTGTATACATCAAGTTCAGTAACATCCCATAAAGCAGCTACAAACTTATCGCAGAAGCCCATCTTCTTAGCTTCTAAGAGTACGTTGATATCGTTCTTGTTATCTCTGAGTTTATTCTCCATATCAACAATATTTTTGAATGCTTCGAGGAAGTACTCAGTAATCTTAGTAACGTCGTGAATCTTTTCGATAGATTCGCCACGGCGTAAAAGCTCAGTAACAGCAAAGATATTATCATCCTTAAACTGTTCAATGTATGTGTAGAGCTCATCGTTACTCATAGAGCTGAACTTTGCCATATAGTAGTGGCAAACGCCTGTTTCGAGAGAACGAACAGACTTAAGTAAGCATTCTTCGAGATTAGAACCGATGCCCATAACCTCACCTGTAGCTTTCATCTGTGTATCAAGAATGTTAGAAGCAGTAGTGAACTTATCAAATGGGAAACGTGGAAGTTTAGCTACGATATAGTCGAGTCTAGGTTCGAAAGAAGCGTTAGTGTTAGCTATCTCGATATCTCTGAGAGCCATACCCATAGCGATCTTTGCTGTAACTCTAGCGATAGGATAGCCGGAAGCCTTTGATGCGAGAGCTGAAGAACGTGATACTCGAGGGTTTACTTCGATAAGGAAGTATTCGCTCGAATTAGGGTTAAGAGCGAACTGTACGTTACAGCCACCTTCGATTTTAAGCTCTCTGATGAGCTTGATAGCACTATCGTTAAGCATCTTAAGATCATGATCATTAAGTGTAAGGATAGGAGCAACAACCAAAGAGTCACCTGTATGAACACCAACAGGGTCAATGTTCTCCATACCACAGATTGTGATAGCTGTGTCTTCAGAGTCACGCATAACTTCGAACTCAATTTCTTTGTAACCCTTAACACTCTTTTCGATAAGAACCTGATGTACAGGTGAAAGTTTAAACGCATTGAGACCGATGTCTTCGAGTTCTTTCTCGTTGTTAGCGAAACCACCACCAGTACCACCAAGTGTGAAAGCCGGACGTAAAACTACAGGATAACCGATGCGCTGTGCAGCAGCTTTAGCTTCCTCGATGTTATAAGTGATTTCTGATGGGATAACAGGTTCACCAATAGACTCACAAAGCTGTTTGAATAAATCTCTATCCTCAGCTCTTTCTATACTCTCAGAGCTTGTACCTAAAAGCTCAACACCGCACTCTTTGAGGACACCTTTTTTCTCAAGCTGCATAGCAAGGTTAAGACCTGTCTGTCCACCGATACCAGGAACGATAGCATCTGGTCTCTCATAACGGAGAATCTTAGCTACATACTCAAGTGTGAGTGGCTCCATATAAACCTTATCAGCGATAACTGTATCAGTCATAATTGTAGCAGGGTTAGAGTTAACTAAAACTACTTCGTATCCCTCTTCTTTAAGCGCAAGACAAGCCTGTGTGCCTGCGTAGTCAAACTCAGCAGCCTGACCGATAACAATCGGACCTGAACCGATAATTAAAACTTTTTTGATGTCTGTTCTCTTTGCCATAATTTTCTCCTTTTACAAATCATGAATTTATACGTAAGGGTTATCCTTTATATACAATTTTACCATTATGAACTGTAGCGATACATTTACCACAAAGTTCTTCACCTTCAAACGGAGTAGCTCTTCCTATTGAAATAAAATCATCAGGATTTACTGTGTACTGGGCATTTAAATCCCATACCGAGAAATCGCCGTTTGATTCTATGTTAAATCTCTTGCGTGGATTATCACACAAAAGCTCAACAACTTTTTCGAGAGTAATAATGCCTTTCTGTACCAGATGTGTGTAAAGTACAGAAAAAGCCGTCTCAAGCCCAACAATACCGAAAGCACTCTTCTCTAAGCCTTTAGACTTTTCTTCAGCTGAGTGCGGTGCGTGGTCAGTAGCAATCATATCAATCGTACCGTCTACAATACCTTCGATAAGAGCAAGCTTATCTTCAGCAGAACGAAGTGGAGGATTCATCTTGAATTTTCCATCTTCTTGTAAGTCGTTTTCGTCAAGTACAAGGTAGTGTGGAGCTGTCTCACAAGTAACATCTACTCCCCTGAGCTTTGCTTCTCGTATAAGAGCGACACTCTCTTTAGTGGAGATGTGACATACGTGATAAGCACAGCCAGTTTCTTCAGCAAGTTTCAAATCACGAGCAATCTGCGCATACTCACTTTCGCTACATATACCTCGATGACCGTGCTCTTTAGCATAAACGCCATCGTGAATATATCCACCCTTAAGCAGATCATTAACTTCACAGTGAGCAACAATCATCTTATTCAACGCTTTAGCTGTTCTCATAGCATCAAGCATCATTTTATCACTTTGGACGCCGCGACCGTCATCAGAAAATGCAATTACATCAGAAGCCATACCTTTCATATCAGAAAGTTCAAGTCCCATCTGCCCTACTGTAATTGCGCCATAAGGGTAAACATCAATCACAGCGTCACTATTAATTTTATCTAACTGCAGGCGCAAATTCAAAGCATTATCAGGAACAGGATTAAGGTTAGGCATAGTGCAAACAGCAGTGTAACCTCCACGAGCAGCAGCAAGCGAACCTGTCTTAATAGTTTCTTTATAAGAAAAACCCGGCTCTCTGAAATGCACGTGTACATCACAAAAACCGGGTAAAATTGTTAAATTAGAATTATTAAATTCGGCAAAAACACTAAGACCTGACAAACTAGACTGAATGTCAGATACAAAAGAGGAATTACCAATAATACGAGATTTAATTAAATTGCACATAAATCATTCCTCCTCAAATAAACATAAAAGCCCTACTGAAATACAGTAAGGCTTTGAACTCAAATGACGCAATTATAGCAACTACACTAATCTTAGGTTGTTCAAATCTTACCGATCTCTCTGTATCGCTTTAAAGATTTTCTTTATTATATCACTCAACCCTTAAACTGTCAACAAAATAAGCCCTATTTTTAACACTTTCGAGCGCTTTCCGCAAATCACATTAAATATATTTATACCAATAATAAAACATTGTGAAAATTAACAAAACCAATTTTCTACAAAAGAAATACTAAAAGATATAGATAAAATTATAGATATTGCAGCAACATGTTGATATCTTCGTCTGAGGTAGCCCATGAGCTAGCAAAACGGACCACAGTACGGTTTTCATCGAGTCTTTCCCAAAAGCCAAATGCAACATTCTGCCTTAGTTCTTCGAGTTTTTCATTTTCTAAAACGACAAAAATCTGGTTGGTCACAGTCTCAATATAAAACTCATAACCTTTATCAATAAAAGCTTTTCTCATTTTGTCAGCCATCGTTATAGCGTGCTTGCTGATTTCAAAATACAAGCCATCAGTAAATAGCGTATCAAACTGAACTCCTAGTAGCCTGCCTTTCGCAAGTAACGCTCCATGTTGTTTAATTTGGGTCATAAAATGAGCCGGAGTATTTCCATTCGTAAAAACTAAAGCTTCACCACACAGAGCTCCAACTTTAGTTCCACCAATATAAAAAACATCACAAGTTTTAGCTATATCAGCAACAGCGACACCATTTCCTCCAGCGTTCACAACGGCCGTATCGACAGCCGCTGGGGTCGGATCGCCGGTTGCCTGTTCTCCAACTACGGCTTCCGCAGAA
>JAFOED010000051.1 GCA_017380355.1 Ruminococcus sp.
CACTCTATGTGGTGCTCAGGTAGCATCGGATGTGGTGCTGATCCAATCTCAACACAAAGTTTATCACCATCAACAGTTACTACTGGCAGATGCTTTTCAGCACTTGCTTCAACTGTGTTTGGCACAAGCTCAGTCATCTTCTGACCACAGCACATCATCGGCACACCCGCGTTGTGGATAAGTCCTACGATGTTGCCACAATGTTCACAAACATAAAATCTGATTTCACACATAATATTACCTCCATAAAATTAATATATTATAGTTTACTGTTTATCTCGACAAATATTCCTCAGCAAAGTGTGCAGCCACAGCACCATCAGCAACTGCTGTTACAACCTGTCTGAGTGTTTTTGTGCGTACATCACCTACGGCGAATACTCCGTCTATAGAAGTTTTTGTCGACTCGTCTGCTATGATGTAACCGCTATTATCAAGCTCGAGTGCACCTTGCAAAAAGTCTGTAGCAGGTTTTCTGCCTATACTAATGAAAACGCCGTCGCACTCGATCTCCCGTTTTTCATTAGTTTTAACATCGATAAGTGATACAGAAGCAACCTTTCCGTTTTCTTCTTCGATTTTTGACACAACACTGTTGTAACAAAAATCGATGTTCTCCGCTTTTAAAATCGGATCGTGGTAAATCTTAGTTGCACGTAGCACATCACGTCGATGAACTAAATAAACCTTCTTACATAAATGCGACAAATAAAGCGCATCGCTTACTGCAGAGTTTCCGCCACCGACAACAACAGCGACCTTATCTTTATAGAATCTGCCGTCACAGTGAGCGCAGTAATGCACACCCCTGCCGAGTAGCTTTTCTTCGTTTTCGAGTCCGAGCTCACGAGGATTAGCACCTGTCGCGATAATCACAACTTTCGAGTACAACTTTCCCGAAAAAGCAGTTTCAACTTCCTTTATCTCGCCCGATAAATCGACAGCAACGATCTCATCGTACACAGTAGTTGTACCGAAACGCTCAGCGCCTTTTTGCATATCAGAAGACAGAGTAAAACCATCTACTCCCTGTGGGAATCCCGGATAGTTGTCGATAACATCGGTTAAGGTCATCTGACCGCCGACAGCCATCTTCTCTAAAATCACGGTATCAAATCCCGCACGGGCACTGTAAAGTGCCGCAGTATAACCAGCAGGACCTCCGCCGATTATCAGCACATCATAAATTTTATCCATAACAGCCTCAAAATCAGTCAATCATAGCCATAATAGCAGCCTTAGGCTTTGCACCCATAGACTTGTTGACAATTTCTCCGTTTCTCATAACAACTAAAGTCGGAATGCTCATAACAGAAAAAGCAGCTGCCAGCTCGTTTTCTTCATCAACGTTGATTTTGCCTACTAAAATATCAGGACATTCCTCTGCGATTTCATCAACAATCGGTCCTACCATACGACACGGGCCACACCAATCAGCGTAAAAATCGAGAAGCACTGTTTTATCACTATTCTTTACATCATTAAAATTATCTTTAGTTACTTTTAAAACTGACATACTCATACATCCTTTCACTTTATTATGCCACGAAAATGACATTTCTTCAATTTCAGTATAACAAATAAGATTTTATTTGTAAATAAAAAATATACACTGTAGAAAACCAGAAACCTTTATGTTATACTTAAAATATAAACATCATGGAGGCGCCTATGGAATTTAATGAGAAGCTGCAGGAGTTAAGACGAAAAAAGGGCTTAACTCAGGAAGAGCTCGCACAAAAGCTTTTTGTGTCACGTACAGCTATTTCAAAATGGGAATCAGGCAGAGGTTACCCGAGTATTGACTCGCTTAAAGAAATCGCAAAATTTTTCTCTATATCTATCGACGAGCTTTTATCATCAAACGAAGTGCTCACTCTCGCTGAAGAAGACAGCAAAGAAAAAGAGAGACGCTCTCGCGATTTAGTTTACGCTTTACTTGATTTAAGCGTTTTACTCCTGCTTTTTCTACCATTTTTCGGACAAAAAAGCAGTGGCATCATTCAGGACGTTTCGCTTTTAGCTCTGACGTCTGTGAGCGTGTATATAAAAGTTGCGTATTTAGTGGTTGTTAGTTTACTCGTTATTTTCGGTGTACTCACGCTCGCTCTACAAAACTGTAAAGGCGTTTTCTGGAACAAATATAAAAGTAAAATTTCAATAATCTTAAGCATTGTTGCGGTATTCACCTTCATTATAAGTCCACAACCGTTTGCGGCAACTTTGCTGTTCATTTTCCTTGTTATTAAGGTGTTAATGCTCATAAAAAAGTGATGACACGAATAGTATCATGTGTGTGAGCGTGCGTTTCTTGAGACTTTTTTATATCTCCTTTAAAGTGAATTTGGTAAATCCAAATACTTTAAGGGAGATTTTTTATGAAAAAGAAAAACCACAGGAATTTATTCATCGCTTTAACTTTATTTTTATCATTTGTTTTGTGGACAGCAGGCGTTACGCTGATTAACGTAAAGCCTGTTGGTCCAAACAGCTCGTGTGTTGGCTTTGCAGACATCAACTCGCTTTTTCACAGCCTAACGGGAGTTCACTTTACTCTCTACAATATAACCGACTGGCTCGGTCTTGTACCAATTGCAGTATGCCTTTTCTTTGCTGTGCTCGGTCTTGTCCAATGGATAAAACGAAAGAAATTTTTAAAAGTTGATTACAGCATACTTGTATTAGGTGGCTTTTATCTATTGGTTATGGCTTTTTACATCTTGTTCGAATATGTTGTGATAAACAGACGTCCGGTACTTATTAACGGCTATCTTGAAGCGTCGTATCCGTCGTCCACCACTCTGCTCGTACTGTGTGTTATGCCTACTGCTTTTATGCAGTTTAAAGACAGAATCAAATACAAAGCATTTAACAATATTGTCTGCTTTGCAATCATCGCTTTTATCATATTTATGGTAGTTGGCCGACTTATTTCGGGCGTACACTGGCTTTCTGATATTACTGGTGGAATACTGCTCAGTGCATCCCTTGTCACTTTGTATTATTATTTTGTGAATCTGAAAAAAGCATAAAAAAGACCTCCGTAGAAAACTACGGAGGTTTTGCTTTTCTTATGCTAATGTCGCAGCGATTACTGCCTTTATTGTGTGCATACGGTTTTCAGCCTCATCGAATACGATTGAAGCTTCTGACTCGAACACTTCGTCAGTAACTTCCATACAATCGATACCGAATTTCGCGTTAATCTCTTTACCGATTGTAGTTTTTAAATCGTGGAAAGCAGGTAAACAGTGCATAAACTTACAGCTCTCGCCTGCGTTATCCATAAGTGCTTTATTAACCTGATAAGGGGACAGTTCAGCTATACGCTCTTCCCATACAGAGTCAGGCTCACCCATTGATACCCACACGTCTGTGTAGATAACGTCAGCACCTTTTGTAGCAACCATCGGGTCTTCAATAAACTCGAGAGTTGCACCTGTTTTTTCTGCTACAGCCATACACTCTTTTACGAGCTCGTCACTCGGGAAATACTTCTTCGGAGCACAAGCTACGAAGTGCATACCCATTTTAGCACAGCCTACCATCAAAGAGTTACCCATATTATAACGAGCATCACCCATATATACAAGCTTCTTACCAGAAAGTTCGCCGCAATGCTCCTTAATAGTTAAGAAGTCAGCGAGAATCTGTGTAGGATGGAACTCGTTTGTAAGACCGTTATATACTGGAACATCGGAGTACTTTGCTAAATCTTCAACAATCTCCTGACCGAAACCACGATACTCGATAGCATCGTACATACGGCAAAGAACACGAGCTGTATCAGCGATTGACTCTTTCTTGCCAATCTGTGAACCGCTTGGATCAAGATAAGTCGGATGCATACCAAGGTCAGCAGCTGCTACTTCAAAAGCACAGCGTGTACGTGTTGAAGTCTTTTCAAAAATCAGCGCGATGCTCTTACCCTCACACATTCTGTGTGGCTCGCCTGCTTTTTTCTTCGCTTTAAGCTCAGCGGATAAATCGAGCAAGTAGTTTATTTCATCAGTTGAAAAATCAAGTAATTTCAAGAAATCTTTGTTCTTAAGATTCATAACTTCCTCCTAGTTTTTCACAGCGGATTTGATAACCTCAACCGCTTTCTTAAGCAATTTGAAATCAATATTAAGTGCAGGTAAAAGTCGCAACTTATCTTTCGCAGAAAGACAAAGCACACCATTTTGCATACACTCTTTTATAACGTCAGATACAGGTTTTGTAGTCTTAATACCGATCATAAGACCCATGCCGGAAATCGACTCTACGCCATCTGCGTTTGAAAGTTCACTAAAAATATATTCGCTCTTTTTTCTGACATCTGCTAAAAGTTCGTCATCGATACGCTCTATAACAGAAAGTGCGCCTGCACACGCTACCGGATTACCACCGTATGTAGAGCCGTGGTCACCGAAACCTAAAACACTCTGTGCTTTTTCGCCCACTACACACGCACCGATAGGAAGTCCTTCGCCTAAACCTTTTGCGGTAGTGAACACGTCAGGTGTCACAGAGAAGTTCATATATCCGTAGAGCTTACCTGTACGGCCGTTACCTGTCTGTACTTCGTCGAAAATAAGCAGGATATCATTTTCTTTCGCAAACTTATCAACAGCCTGAACAAAGTCGCACTGAAGTGCAATAACACCACCCTCGCCCTGTACGCTTTCCATCATAATAGCACAAACATTGTGCTCTTTAGCAACTCTGATAACAGAGTCTATGTCGTTTGCGTCAGCGTGTACAAAGCCACTTGGAAGTGGATTAAAAAGCTCGTGGTAATGCTCTTGTCCTGTAGCACTTAAGGTAGCTAAAGTTCTTCCGTGGAAGCTGTTATTCAAAGTTAAGATATTATATCTGTCATAGCCCTTGTCGCTTGCGTATTTACGAGCAACCTTAATCGCACACTCGTTTGCTTCAGCACCTGAGTTTGAGAAGAAAACCTTACTCATAGAAGTTTTCTCACAGATAGCTTTTGCAAGCAAAGCGCAAGGTGAAGTGTAATATAAATTAGAAACGTGCTGTAATGAGATAAGCTGATTTGTTACTGCTTCTACCCACTTTTCGTCCGCAATACCGAAAGCTGTAACACCGATACCTGTAGTTAAATCGATGTATTCTGTGCCTGATTCGTCGTAAACTAAAGAACCTTTACCTTTTACAAGCTCTAAATCAAAACGATTGTAGGTATTGAGTACGTACTGTTTATCTATGCTTTTTGTTGTTGTCATCTTTTTCGCCTCTGATCATTGTGCCGGCACCTTCGTCGGTTAAAAGCTCCATGAGAATAGAATGTGGTACTCGACCGTCCATAATAACTACGTTTTTAACGCCCTTATAGATAGCCTCGATACAACAGCCGATTTTCGGAATCATACCGCCTTTGATTGTGCCGTCTTTATAGAGATTCTGTGCCTGTTCAACAGTAAGTCCTGTAATAAGAGTATTAGGGTCGTCCTTATCTCTTAAAACGCCCTCGATGTCGGTCATCATAATAAGACGCTCAGCACCAAGTGCTCCTGCGATATGAGCAGCCGCTGTGTCGCCGTTTATGTTATACGCATTACCGTCTTTATCACAACCGATTGTTGAAATAACAGGGATATAGCCGTTAGAAAGCAGGTCTTCAACTGGTCTTATGTTAACGTTAGTAATCTCGCCGACATAGCCAAGTCTTTCGTCTTTCATTTTAGCCTGAATGAGCATACCGTCCATACCGGAAATACCCATCGCTTTACCACCTTTTGCTTCGACCATATTTACTAAAGTTTTGTTTACTTTACCGGCTAAAACCATCTGTACGATATCAACGGTTTCTTTGTCAGTAACTCTGAGTCCGTCAACCCACTTTGGCTCTTTGCCGAGTTTAGCCATCATATCGTTGATTTCAGGGCCACCACCGTGAACTAAAACAACCTTGATACCGATAAGCCACAGAAGAACGATATCCTCCATAACCTGCTGTTTTAATTCGTCGTCAATCATTGCGTTTCCGCCGTATTTTACAACGATGACTTTTCCGTTATAACGCTTGATATACGGAAGAGCTTCTGTTAAAACCTGAGCTCTGTCCGGATTTGATAAGTTAATTGTATGCATAATTTACCTCTTATGTACGGTAGTCACCGTTAATCTTTACGTAATCGTAAGTGAGGTCACAACCCCACGCTTTAGCGCCATATTCTCCGTCGCCTAAAGATACTAAAATCTCGATGTCACGCTGTAAAAGAATCTCTTTAGCTTTTTCTTCGGAGAACTCAACGCCTGCACCATCCTTGCAGACTAAAATCTCGCCTTTAGCTGACTTAAAAGAAACGTCAACTTTTGTGACATCTACGTCAGCTTTGCTGTAGCCGATAGCGCACAGTACTCTTCCCCAGTTAGCATCAGCACCGAACATAGCGGCTTTGAGTAAACTTGAACAGATAACGCTCTTCGCAACAGTTTTAGCTGTCTGTAATGTATCAGCACCTGTGACACAGCACTCGAGCATTTTTGTAGCACCCTCGCCATCGCCTGCAATCATTCTGCACAGTGTCATTGTAACTGTGTTGAGCGCTTTCATAAATGTATTGAAATTTTCACCGTCTGAGTTAATCTCGTCGTTTCCAGCAAGACCGTTACACATAACAGTAACCATATCATTAGTAGAAGTGTCGCCGTCTACTGAGAGCATATTAAACGTATTATCGACGTCAGTAGAAAGAGCTTTCTGAAGCATTTCTTTAGAGATAGAAACGTCGCTTGTGATAAACACAAGCATAGTAGCCATATCAGGGTGAATCATACCGCTGCCCTTTGCGATACCACCGATTCTGCAGACTTTACCGTTGATTTCAAACTCAACAGCAACCTGCTTTTCAATAGTGTCAGTAGTCATAATCGCGCACGCGCTGTCATAAGAACCGTCGTAGCTTAATTTGCCAGTAAGTTCATCAATAGCGTTTTCAATCGGAGTGATACAAAGAGGCTGACCGATAACACCGGTTGACGCTACAACTACGTCTTCTTTGCTGACGCCTGTTGCGTTTTCTACAAGCTCACACATCTGTGTTGCGATTTCGATGCCGTTTGCGTTACAAGTGTTAGCGTTACCCGAGTTACAGATAATAGCCTGAGCGTAACCGTCAGCGATATTGCTCTTAGTAACAGTAAGCGGAGCGCCTTTTACGAGGTTTCTTGTATACACAGCACAAGTAACCGCTTTTTTATCACTCACGATGAGTGCGAGATCTTTTTTTGACTGGTTTTTTCTGATACCACAGTGCACACCACTTGCTTTAAAGCCCGAAGCAGCACATACACCACCTGAAATAATCTTCATAAAAACTTTCCTTTATATGTTTAATCCGGTGCATTCATCTGCACCAATAAGTATGTTCATATTCTGAATTGCGGAGCCTGAAGCACCTTTGCCCAAGTTATCAAAACGAGCAACGAGTAAAATACGTTCATCGTTTCCGCAAACTGTAATCTGCATATCGTCTTTGAGTTCAAAAGCGTTAGCTGACATAAAGCCATTTTCATCAGCAATCTCGTCGAAGTGAACGATTTTTCCTGTGTAAATCTTTCTGTAAACGTCTTTGATATCCTCGATACCGCCGTTTAAGTCACTCTTAAACACAGGGACTGTAACCTGCATTCCTGCGTAATAATCAGAAACGACAGGACAAAAAGCAGGAGCGCTACTAAGAGAGCAGATTTTCACCATCTCAGGGATGTGCTTGTGGCTCTGTGAAAGACCGTACATACGCGGTGCGTTTAAAGCTGAGTTTCTGTCTTCACTTTCATAATCTGCAATCATCTGTTTTCCACCGCCAGAGTAGCCAGTTAATGAAAAACAGCTTAAGTTAGCACTGCTTTTGAGCACACCTGCTCTAGTGAGTGGGGCCACGAGTGCGTTAAATCCGCTGGCGTGACAACCAGGATTTGCGATACGCTTTGAGTTTCTGATTTCGTCGTAGGACTCTAAAAGCTCAGCAAAACCGTATGTCCAGCCATCCTGTACTCTGTGTGCTGTAGATGTATCGATAACAGCGACTTTATCATTTTCGATAAGTGACACAGCTTCAACAGCTGCCTTATCAGGCAAGCATAAAAAAGCGATGTCGCAATTGTTAAGCGCTTCTTTTCGAGCGTTTATATCTTTTCTTAAAGCATCACTTAATGTGACGAGTTCGATGTCGTTGCGGTCTTTGAGTCTGTCGAAAATTCGAAGTCCCGTTGTACCCGCACTTCCGTCTATAAAAACTTTTGTCATATCAGATGTTCTCTTTCACAAATTTTAACTGCATTTCTACTGACTCAACAGATGTACCACCAACGCTCACGCGCTTATTAACACATGTTGTGAGGTCGATTTCATCGTATACGTCGTTTTCGAAGAGCTCAGAATACTCCTTATATTTTTCGAGTGGGAGTTCCTCTAAGATAGTTTTGTTTTCGATACAGTAAGCAACAATACTACCTGAAATTTTGTAAGCGCTTCTGAAAGGTAAACCTTTCTTAACTAAATAGTCAGCTAAATCAGTAGCGTTGATGAAACCTTCACTTGCTGCTTTCTTCATATTGTCAGCACGCACACTCATAGTGTCAATCATCGGAGCAAAAACTTTCAGACACATTTTCACTGTTTCGCACGCGTCAAAAATGCTTTCTTTATCCTCCTGCATATCTTTGTTATATGCAAGCGGTAAACCCTTGAGCATAGTGAGTGTAGCCATTAAATCGCCGTAAACACGAGCAGTTGTACCCCGAACGAGCTCTGCCATCTCGGGATTCTTTTTCTGTGGCATAATCGAAGAACCTGTTGTGAAACTGTCAGAAAGCTCGACAAACTTGAATTCCCAGCTTGACCATAAAATAAGTTCTTCTGAAAAACGAGAGAGATGCATCATAAGTATTGCGATTGAAGATAACATCTCAACACAGAAATCTCTGTCTGATACACCGTCTAAAGAGTTGAGAGCAATAGAATCAAACTGAAGCTGCTGTGCCTCAAAATAACGGTCTGTATCGTATGTAGTACCTGCAAGCGCACAACAGCCGATAGGCGAAACATTCATACGCTTTCTGCAGTCTTTGAGTCTGTCGATATCACGAAGGAGCATCATAGCATACGCCATCATATGATGTGAGAATGTGACAGGCTGTGCACGCTGAAGATGAGTGTAACCTGGCATAATAACTGATTTATTCTCTTCTGCCTGATTGCACAAAGCCTTAATAAGATTTGTGACAAGTTCAACAATCTCGTCGCACTCGTCTCTTAAATACATTCTGAGGTCAAGCGCTACCTGGTCGTTTCGGGATCTTGCTGTGTGCAGTTTTTTGCCTACGTCACCAACGCGTGTTGTGAGCACCTGCTCAACAAACATATGGATATCCTCTGCCTCCATATCGATTTCTAAAGCACCACTGTTTAAGTCCTCCAGAATCTGTGCGAGTGCATCTACTAAAATTTCAGCATCTTCTTTTGTGATGATATTCTGTTTTGCAAGCATCATCGCGTGTGCGATACTGCCCTTGATATCCTGCTGATACATTTTACAGTCAAAGCGGATTGATGAGTTGAAATCATCAGCGATTTTGGATGTTTCTCCGCTTGTTCTTCCTGCCCACATTTTAGCCATAATAACTACCTTCTTACTAAAAAATAATTAACCTATATATTTTA
This sequence comes from Ruminococcus sp., assembly GCA_017380355.1. GTDB lineage: Bacteria > Bacillota > Clostridia > Oscillospirales > Acutalibacteraceae > Ruminococcoides. The sequence goes on from JAFOED010000051.1 coordinate 9,677, forward strand.
CTATAAAACTTAGATTATATCAATATTTTTCGCTATTTTTCTTAATATTGAAATGTCCTGCACAGAAACATCCTGTGCAGGACAGATAATACATATATTACTTGCCGTCAACCTGAGCCTGAACCTTGATTGGAAGACCGAAGAGGTTGATGAAACCTGCTGAATCAGTCTGGTCGTAGTCTGACTCGTCGAATGTAGCGATTTCTTCAGAGTAGAGTGAGTATGGGCTCCATACACCGGCGTTAATCATATTACCCTTGTAGAGCTTGAGTCTTACTTTACCTGTAACCTTCTCCTGTGTCTTGTCAACAAAAGCAGAGAGAGCTTCTCTTAAAGGTGTGAACCACTGACCGTTGTATAAAAGCTCAGCGAATGTGATAGAAAGACGCTCTTTCTCGTGCATTGTCATCTTGTCAAGACAGATTGACTCGAGCACTCTGTGAGCTTTGTAAAGGATTGTACCACCTGGTGTTTCGTATACGCCACGGCACTTCATACCAACTAAACGGTTCTCTACGATGTCGATGATACCGATACCATTTGCACCGCCGAGCTCGTTGAGCTTTAAGATGATGTTCTTAGCGCTCATCTTCTCACCGTCGATAGCTACAGGGATACCCTGCTCGAACTCGAGTTCAACATATGTTGGCTTATCAGGAGCCATAAGTGGAGAAACGCCCATCTCGAGGAAGCCTTCCTTCTCGTACTGTGGCTCGTTGCCTGTATCTTCAAGGTCAAGACCCTCGTGGGAAAGGTGCCACAGGTTCTTATCCTTTGAATAGTTTGTCTCACGGTTAATCTTTAAAGGAATGTTGTGTGCTTCTGCATACTGGATTTCCTCTTCACGTGATTTGATGTCCCACTCACGCCATGGAGCGATGATTGGCATATTAGGAGCAAAGTGCTTGATAGCAAGCTCGAAACGAACCTGGTCGTTACCCTTACCTGTACAGCCGTGAGCGATAGCGTCAGCACCCTCTTTGAGAGCGATTTCTACTAAGCCTTTAGCGATACATGGACGAGCGTGTGATGTACCTAAAAGGTAATCCTCGTATACAGCACCAGCCTTCATTGTTGGGATGATAAAATCGTCAACGTACTCGTCTGTGTGGTCTAAGATGTAGCACTTAGAAGCACCAGTAGCGATAGCCTTCTCCTCTAAGCCCTCGAGCTCGTCAGCCTGACCTACGTTACCTGAAACAGCAATAACTTCGCAATTGTTGTAGTTTTCCTTAAGCCATGGGATGATAATAGATGTATCGAGACCGCCTGAATAAGCGAGTACGACTTTCTTAATGTTTTTTTTGTTGATAGCCTTCATAATAATGCGCCTCCGTGAATATTTATGCATTGAATTTATCAAGTATGCATATATTATAGTTATTTTATGCATAAATGTCAACACTTTTTATCATATTTATTCAAAATATACTTGTTTTACAGCGCTAAAGCGTCCATTATGGGCATTTTCACAAATCGCGTGTGCATATATAACGATTTTATGCAGAAATAATGCATAAATGCGGACAAACTACGTAGAAGTCTTATGTATTTTGTGGATAAAAGTCGGTGCAAACCTTCAGAATTATCCACTTGATTTATGCATATTTACATAGTATAATATAAATGTAAAAAGTGTCTGACACAAAGATTATTTCTGACTGAAAGATACGGCTAAATAGACTTTTTGTACACTATAGGCATAGTGTGCTTTCTTGCCGTATCGTTTGATACGGCTTTTTTATTTGGAGGTTACTATGGAAAAGCGAATCGCTGTGATGAGCATAATCGTCGAAAATCCTGACTCGGCACAGAAACTTAATGAGATTCTGCACGAAAAAGGGGAGTTCATAATCGGCAGAATGGGTATTCCGTACCGAGAGAAAGGTATATCCGTCATCAGCATCGTTATCGATGCTCCACAGGATGTGATTTCTGCACTAAGCGGTAAAATCGGAAATCTCTCTGGCGTTAACGTCAAAACTGCATACTCGAATGTGATAAGCCATGAGTAAGATTTTAGACTTAATCGACAAACTGTACGAAACTCACTCGCTAAGCTTAGATGAGTACGAATATCTAATCACCCACAAATGTGATGAAGCTACAGAAAAGCTCAGAACCTATGCTGTAGCAAACCGCAGAAAGTTTTATTCAAACCACGTTTTTGTGCGAGGTCTGATTGAAGTCAGCAATATATGTAAAAACGACTGCTACTACTGCGGTATCAGGAAATCAAACGAAAATTGTGACCGCTACCGACTAAGTAAAGAGGAGATTCTCTCTTGTTGTAATGAGGGTTATGAGTTAGGCTTCCGTACTTTTGTATTACAAGGCGGTGAGGACGGCACTTTTACCGATACGTGGCTGTGTGACCTCATTTCTGCTATAAAAAATCGTTACCCTGATTGTGCTATAACACTCTCGCTCGGAGAACGTACAAAAGAGAGTTACCAAAAGCTCTACAACAGTGGTGCCAACAGATATCTGCTTCGACACGAAACAGCAGATGAACTTCATTACTCACAGCTTCACCCGAGTAATCTCACTTTAGAAAACCGCATAAAATGTCTTCGCGATTTAAAGGAAATCGGATTTCAGGTGGGTTGCGGATTCATGGTAGGCTCGCCATACCAGAGCGTAAAAAACATCGCGCAGGATTTAAAATTCATTGAAGAATTTTCTCCTCATATGTGCGGAATAGGACCATTCATACCGCATAAAGACACTATTTTTAAAAACGAAAAAGCAGGTGACGCACAGCTTTGCTGTTATCTGCTCTCTATAATACGACTCATAAAACCGAACATCCTGCTTCCTGCGACAACAGCGCTGGGCACAGTGAAAAACGACGGACGAGAAAGAGGAATTCTATCAGGCGCTAATGTAATTATGCCGAACCTATCTCCCCTTTCGGTACGCAAAAAATACGCTCTGTATGACAACAAAATCAGCACAGGCGACGAGTCGGCACAGAGTTTACAAAACCTTAAAAAATCTATGCACGCTATCGGCTACGAAGTAGTAGTCGACCGCGGTGATATAAATACTATCTCTAAGGAGTGACCATAATGGCAATTTATAATCCAAAATCATTAAAAGCAGAAGAGTTTATCAACGACCAGGAAATCTTAGATACTCTTAAGTACGCAGAAGAAAACAAAAACAACGTTGAGCTTATCGACAAAATTTTAGACAAAGCACGTCCGAAGAAAACTGAGACAGGTTACACATGTTCAGGTCTTACACACAGAGAAGCGTCAGTTTTACTAGCGTGCGATATTCCTGAAAAAATCGAAGAAATCTACAAAATCGCAGAAGAAATCAAGCTCGCTTTCTACGGCAACCGTATTGTAATTTTTGCTCCGCTTTATCTCTCAAACTACTGTGTAAACGGCTGCGTGTATTGTCCGTACCACTTAAAGAATAAGCGTATTCCACGTAAAAAGCTCACACAGGAAGAAGTGAAAGCTGAGGTTATCGCACTTCAGGATATGGGCCACAAACGTCTTGCTATCGAATCAGGCGAAGACCCAGTGAACAACCCTATTGAGTACATCTTAGAGTGTATCAAAACAATCTACAGCGTTCACCACAAAAACGGTGACATCAGACGAGTCAACGTAAACATCGCGGCTACAACCGTCGAAAACTACAGAAAGCTCAAAGAAGCTGGTATCGGTACATACATCCTCTTCCAGGAAACATACCACAAAGAAAGCTACTTAAAGCTCCACCCAACAGGACCAAAGCACGACTACGACTACCACACAGAAGCTATGGACAGAGCTATGGAAGGCGGTATCGACGACGTAGGCTTAGGCGTGCTGTTCGGTCTCGAGCTTTACAAATACGAATTCGCAGGACTTATTATGCACGCGGAACACTTAGAGGCTGTGCACGGTGTAGGTCCTCACACAATCTCTGTACCACGTATCAAGAAAGCTGACGACATCGACCCTACAGCTTTTGACAACTCTATTTCTGACGAGATTTTCGCAAAAATCACAGCTTGTATACGACTTGCTGTTCCTTATACTGGTATGATTATCTCCACTCGTGAGACAGAAGAAGTTCGTTCAAAGTTACTCAGACTTGGTATTTCACAGGTAAGTGGCGGTTCTCGTACTTCTGTCGGCGGTTATACTCAGGATGAGCGTCCACACGACACAGAACAGTTTGATGTATCCGACCAGCGTACACTCGACGAAGTAGTAAAGTGGCTTATGGAAAATGGTCACATTCCATCATTCTGTACAGCGTGCTACCGTGAAGGCAGAACGGGCGACCGTTTTATGAGTCTGTGCAAAAGCGGACAGATTTTAAACTGTTGCCATCCAAACGCACTTATGACTTTAACCGAATACTTAGAGGACTACGCAGGAGACGAAACTAAAAAAGTCGGCTACGATTTAGTAAAGAAAGAACTGCTTCGAATCCCTAAAGACAAAGTCAGAGAAATCGCTGAAGCTAACATCGACGACATTATGAACTCAAACAGAAGAGACTTCAGATTCTAAAAAGGAGGATTCTATGAGCCTTCAGAATACACCATCCTCAGAGCGTCTTCACATCGGCTTTTTCGGACTGCGAAACGCTGGTAAGTCGAGTGTTGTAAACGCTGTGACAAATCAACAGCTTTCAGTTGTGTCTGATACACTCGGCACAACCACCGACCCTGTCAAAAAAGCTATGGAGCTTCTACCTTTAGGTCCTGTTGTGATTATTGACACTCCGGGACTTGATGACGAGGGAACTTTAGGCGAAATCCGAGTCAAAAAAGCTAAGGAAGTACTCGCAACTACTGACGTTGCTGTACTCGTAATAGACGCAAAAAGAGGAAAAACAGAAAAAGATATTAAGCTTTTAGATACAATAAAAGAGCGTAACATTCCGTACATCATCTGCTATAACAAAGCCGATCTTGATGTAGAAAAAACCGCTTTGGAAAGCAACGAAATCTACGTCAGCGCAAAAACAGGCGATAACATCAACGAGCTTAAAGAACTTATCGCAAAGCTCTCAAAAGGCGCAAAGGAAGAAAAGCCTATCGTTTCTGACTTAATAAGTGAAAACGATATCATAGTGCTCGTTATTCCTATTGACGAAGCTGCTCCAAAAGGCAGACTGATTCTACCTCAGCAGATGGTTATGCGCGATATTTTAGACCACCACGCAATGTGCGTATGCACACAGGTAAGCGAGTTAAGCGCTACACTATCGTCACTTTCTAAAAAGCCAAAGCTCGTGATAACAGACTCGCAGGCTTTCGGTAAGGTGTCACAAATTGTGCCTGACGATATCACGCTGACATCGTTTTCGATTCTTATGGCACGATACAAAGGCGACCTTCTATCCCTTGTAAATGGTGCTCGTGCACTCTCACAGATTAAAGACGGCGATAAAATTTTAATCGCTGAGGGTTGTACTCACCACCGCCAGTGCAACGACATCGGCACGGTGAAAATGCCTTCGTGGATAGAAAATTTCACAGGTGCGAAACCTGAGTTTTCTTTCACAAGCGGTGCATCATTCCCTGACGATTTAAGCGAATACAAACTCATCGTTCACTGCGGCGGATGTATGCTGAACGAAAAGGAAATGAAACGTAGAATGAACTGTGCAAAAGAGACCGATATCCCGATTGTAAACTACGGAGTCGCAATCGCTCATATGCACTCAATCTTAAAACGCTCATTAAAACCATTTTCTGACGTATACGATATGATATAAAAATGATACCCCCACCAAAATCAAGTGGGGGTTATTTTTATAATAGTCAGGTTTTGTTGAATTTCACTCGTTTCTTTATAAAACCTTGTCGCTTTTTATTGACATCGCACAAAATAAGTGCTATATTGAAGAAAATATTAATTTGGAGGTTCATCATTATGAGTCAGTTCAGAGATTTAATGCAGAAATACGTAAATTTAGAGTACAACGAGCTTTTAGCTATCGGTAAAAAAGCTCTTGGCGAAGCTTATCCGGTACTTAAGAATCTTCTTCCTGACCAGAAAGATTCTGCTGTTTACGTTGTTTTAACTATCTTACTTGGTGCTGTTGGCGCTGACGGTACTCTCTCCGCTAAAGAAAGACAGTTCATGAAAGATCTTCTCGACCTTGACGATGCTGCTATTGACAACTTCATAAAACTTTACACAGGTAAAGAAGAAGAAACAGTTCGTAGCATCGTTAAACTCGTTGACGGCGACACAAAAATCAACGTTATCACTATCGTTACATGTATCGTAGCTTGTGACGAGACAATCACAGTTGACGAGCTCAGCTTTGTTGAAAGCCTTTTAGGTATCTGATAAATAATAAAACAAGACCCGTCGAAGAAGACGGGTCTTTTCTTATTTTCTGACATTATTATTGAATTTTTTTACCTGTGATGAAATATCTCTCAGCTCTTCTTTACTCATTTCGTCGAGATGTTCGAGCTTATCCATAAACGCAGTAAGCGTTTCTTTTTTCTGCATCTCGGTGACTTCGGTGTAGAAATTCACGACAACACCTGTTACTATCGCGATAACTAAAGATGAATAAATAGTTACTAAAAGTGAGAGCGCCTTTGAAATCACGGTAACAACGAGCACATCACCAAAACCAGTAGTAGAAACAACCGCGTAGCAGTACCACAGCGCATCTATATATCGGTTAATACCAGGCTCAACGAGTAAAATCACAAGAGCACTGCACAACACAAAGATAGTATACACTATAAGTATCTGATGCGTTTTTGTTCTGACTAATATATTCTTAAGCATACGTAATCGTTTCATAAAACCACCTGATTTCAATCTTTTTTTCAGTATAACATCTAAAAATACAAATGACAACACAAAGAGAAAATAAACTTTGAACATCTGTAATTAAGCAGGTATTTTCTTTTTTGATGTGCATTTTAGATAAAATACTGCACTTTTTTTCTACATTCGGTTTAATTGTATTTTTATCGTCACAGAGTTATAATTA
>JAFOED010000052.1 GCA_017380355.1 Ruminococcus sp.
AAACAAAAAATATCTAACTTTAAACTGCGTAGCACCTTAAATCTTATTATTTTGCGTGAAGGACAAGGCGTAAGCACGATGAAATACTGTCGTATTTCGAGTGCTTTAACACAGTCATTTGACAAAAGAATTGATTTAAGGCTATTAAACCACTACATTGCGCCGCCCTTGAGGGTGCTTTTCTTTAACTTATTTTGTTCCGAAGAGTCTGTCGCCTGCATCTCCGAGACCCGGGAGTATGTAGCCGTTTTCGTTTAAGCATCTATCGAGAGTCGAAACGTAGATGTCAACATCAGGGTGAGCCTGTGCTAGCTTTGAAACGCCTTCTGGTGCGCCGATAATAGCCATAAACTTGATGTTTTTACATCCCTTTTCTTTCAGTAAGTCGATTGCGTCACATGCGCTGCCGCCTGTTGCGAGCATAGGGTCAACAACCATAACGAGGTTGTTTTCAATACCTTCAGGTAATTTACAGTAGTATGTTTCAGGCTGAAGAGTTTCTTCGTTTCTGAACATACCGATGTGACCGACTCTTGCTGATGGGAATAAAACGTGCACACCGTTTACCATACCAAGACCTGCTCGAAGAATCGGAACGATAACAACCGAGTTGTCTGCTACTACTGTCTGTGTGCAAGTTTCAAGAGGTGTCTTAACTTCGATTTCGGTTGTTTGTACACCGTCTTTAAGACTTTCGTATGTCATAAGAGTGGTGATTTCTTCGATAAGCTCGCGGAATTCTTTCATGCTTGTGCGTTCATCACGCAGGATAGCAATTTTGTGGCGGATAAGCGGGTGATCAAAAATCACTACGTTGTCATAATTTTTCATAGTGGCTGCTCCTTTATGTTAGTCTTTCTTTTTGAATTTGTTGAGAAGAATGTTTGTGATAATACCGAGAATCAGCGCGCAAGCGATAGCAGTGATAGTTACCTTGCCGATAGCCATAGCCATACCGCCGATACCGGAAATTAAAATTACGGAAACTGTGAAGAGGTTTGCGTTGTCTTCGAGATCGATTTTCTGAATCATCTTCAGACCTGAAACAGCGATAAAGCCGTAGAGGGTAATACATACACCGCCCATAACACATCCAGGGATAGAGTCAAGAAAAGCGATGAATGGTGAGATAAATGAGATTAAAATAGCTAAAATTGCGGTAGCTGTGATTGTTGCGACTGAAGCATTTCTTGTGATAGCAACACAGCCGACAGATTCGCCGTATGTTGTGTTTGGACAACCGCCGAAAATAGCGCCAGAAAATGAGCCGATACCATCACCTAAAAGAGTGCGGTGAAGACCAGGATTCTCGAGTAAATCTTCGTCGATGATTGAAGAAAGGTTTTTGTGGTCAGCGATGTGTTCTGCAAATACAACGAATGCAACAGGAATGTAAGCTACTGCGATAGTTACAAGATAAGTGATGTTAAAATCTTTGACTCCTTTTGCAGCTTCAATAAACGTAAATTCAGGTACGTCGATAAAAGTGCTAAAAGTAATGCCGTCTGCTACGAGATTTGTGAAAGGAGCAAAGTCAATAACCTTTAGAGCGTCGTTACCTGTTGCTATGCCGATTACTGTGAAGATAACAGCAACAGCGTAACCGCCAAGCACACCGATAATAAACGGAATAAGCTTGATCTTTTTGTTGCCGTAGGTTGAGCACAGAACAACAATGAAAAGTGTCACAAGCGCACAGATAAGAGAAATCCAGATGTTAGTTGTCATAATGAATGAACCGTTGCTGTCCTGTGGACCGTAGGAGAAAACGTCTTTTACAGCAGCAGAAGCAAGAGACAGACCGATAAGAGCAACTGTAGGTCCGATAACAGCAGCAGGCATAAGCTTGTTAATCCATTTAACGCCGACAAGTTTAACAACAATGGCGATAACAGTGTAAACAAGTCCTGCGAAGGCTGCGCCGATTAAAAGTCCGAGATAACCAAGGCTCATAGAAGAAGCACCTGCAAAAGCAGCACACATAGAGCCGATAAAAGCAAACGATGAGCCTAAAAATACCGGACTGCGGAATTTGGTGAAAAGCTGATAAACAAGAGTACCTATACCCGCACCGAAAAGTGCAGCAGAAATCGACATTCCATTACCGACGATTGCCGGTACTGCGATTGTAGCCGCCATAATTGCGAGCAACTGCTGGAATGCAAAAACGATGAGCTGATTAAATTTAGGTTTGTCTTTGATGTCGTAGACAAGATTCTTTGACATTTTGGATTCTCCTTATCTGATGATTATTTTTAGATACATATATTTATATCCAACAAATTTATTGTAGCATTTGAGGTGAAAAAGTCAACTAAAAACACAGTATATAATGCACGCAAAATAATATAATGTAAAATTCCGAAAAACCATTGACTTTATCGTTTTAAAGTGCTATACTGTGTAACAACAAATCACAAGGAGGCAGCAAATATGAACAACAATCAGTTTTACTCTTACTTTTATTATTTTAAAAAGGGCTGCCCGTCTTCTGTGATATCCAAATTTTGATTTTTGGGTTGAATAAAACGGACAGTCCGCATTTGTTGTGCTTTTTTAGCATTTAACAGGTGCGGTTTTTTATTTTTCAAAAAATATAAACCACTATGAAAGCAAGGTAGAAAACAATGAGAATGAATTTCCATA
>JAFOED010000053.1 GCA_017380355.1 Ruminococcus sp.
ACATTTACAGGATGCTTAAGCGGTAAATTCCAAATAGGAAAAGTTTCAAACTTAGCGTAGCCACATCTTACACCACGCTCATTTTCGTGGTAAAGCTGTGAAAGACACACAGCCATCTTACCACTACCAGGACCCGGTGCGGTAATAACAACAAGTTCGCGCTGAGTTTCTATAAAATCATTCTTACCGAAACCGTTTTCAGACACGATAAGGTCAATATCCTGTGGATAACGCTCGATAGAATAGTGGTGATAAACCTTAATGCCATTCTGCTCGAGTTTTTTCTGGAATTTAACAGCCGCAAGCTGGTCAGCGTAACGTGTAAGCACAACGCTACCGACATAAAGACCAACATTCTTAAAAAGGTCGATAAGACGAAGTGTATCCAGATCGTAAGTGATTCCCAAGTCGCCTCTGACCTTATTCTTCTCGATATCGTCAGCATTAACGACAATCACGATTTCAGCTTGCTCCCTTAACTGTAAAAGCATCTGAAGTTTACTGTCCGGAGCAAAACCCGGCAGAACACGTGCTGCGTGGTAATCATCAAAAAGCTTACCGCCGAATTCAAGGTACAGCTTACCGCCAAACTGCGAAATACGATCACGGATGTGCTGTGACTGCATATTCAGATATTTATCATTATCAAAGCCAATTCTCATTTTACTCTCCTGCCTACGATAATAAAAAAGTAAATATATATTTAATATATCACTAACTAAATAGATAATTTTCAATTTAAAGAAAAATAGTAAAATTTTGTTCCACAAAAAGCACAACAGCACCCCGACTATTTTGTGCAGGGTGCTGTCTTTTCGATTTTTATTTCTATTTTAGAATTTTACTTACACTTTTTAAAGCATTTTTTATCGAAGCTCGGATTAAACTGGTAGTAGTTCTTTGAATCGAGCTTGTCGGTTAATATCCTCAGGTTTTCTCCGAAACGCTGGTAGTGCACAATTTCTCTTGCACGCAAAAATCGAATAGGGTCCTTTACGTCGTAATCATCACAGAAACGCAGGATATTATCATAAGTTGTTCGCGCTTTCTGCTCGGCTGCCATATCTTCATGAAGGTCAGTTATAGGGTCACCCTTGGACTGAATATATGCCGCAGTGAAAGGTACACCTGCTGCTGATGAAGGGTACACACCAGTTGTATGGTCAACAAAGTAAGCATCAAAACCTGCTTTCTTTATCTCTTCCTGTGATAAATCTTTTGTCAGCTGGTAAACAATTGTACCGATCATTTCTAAGTGGTTGAGCTCTTCCACACCTATGTCGGTCAAAGTAGCCTTAAGCTCTTTTACAGGCATAGTATAGCGCTGTGACAAATATCTAAGTGACGCACCAAGCTCACCGTCAGGACCGCCGTACTGGCTGATAATGAGCTTTGCAAGCTGAGGATTTGTGCGTTTTATCTTAATCGGATATTGCATCTGTTTTTCGTATACAAACATCAGGCATCCTCCTCATTTTCCCACGGCCACGGATTGTTTATCCACAAAAATCTGTTCTTGTTACGAACAGACACGGTGAGAGGTCCGTATTTCTCTTCGAAATCTTCTACAAGAGGTTTTAATATCGACTCATACTCGTCGTATTTACGAAGCATCATTTCATCGTGTGGATGAGTGTCAAGGTACAGCGCGATATCTTTGAGCGCAAATTTATACATACCGATTTTTTTGAGCATAATTTCACGCTGTGTCATCGCAAACCCTCACATTCATCAGGACAGAACGGTTTATTGAGCTTTTCAAAAATCGTTCCACATTCATATCCGTGTGGCAGGCTGTAAAGACTCGGAGAATACTGTTGAAATGGCACGTAAGCCATAGCGTAGGATGTGTCAACAGGGAGTCTTCTGACTCCGTACTGTATCATCACTTTTTCTATTGCATCCAAAATTCATTTCTCCTTATTTTTCTTTAGGCTTAACGCCTTTTACATAATATGCAAAAAAGACAAGGAGTGTTAAATAAAAAAAGAGCAGGTCTTGCGACCTGCTCAGTTTTATAAGTTAATTATGGATTCCATGTACCAACGCTCTTCTTACCGTAAGAACCTGGATCTGAGATGTAGTAACCAATTGATGCATTTGTTGTATCAATGACAATATCTACAGTCTGGTTAGCGTCACCGCCTGCGCCGTTGTTGAAGATGATGTTCTGGTATACGTCTGGATCAATAGTTACTTTGTAAACATCCTGACCCATATCGTTTGTATAAGCCTTTGTCATCTGTGCGCCTGGCCATGTCATGGTAGCAGCACCCCAGCAGTAGTAGTTAACCTTACTCCAACCGATGTTGTTTGTGAAGTAAACGTCAATCTTATCAGGTACTGGAGGTGTGTAGTTCTCGTCGTAATCCTTGATAACTTCGTAAGCTGCTTCGAATGCATCGTAAGCTTCGTCAATAAGTTCTGGATCTGCATCTGGATTAAGAGTTACAGCCTTGTATGTATCAAGAGCAACACCTGCTGCGATGTAACCTTCGTCCTTAGCGTAAACAGCTGATGGAAGAGCTACGTATTTAGCAGAAAGTGTGTTGTACATATCGATAAGTTCAGCAAATGAGTGCTCGCCCTGTTCCGGTGCGCCACCAACTTCTTCGCCTACGTTAGCTGTGCCAGACATCTTTGCAATGAATCTCTGGATGTATGTAGCGTCTGTGATTGTAATATCACCACTCTTATCAGCGTCAGCAGCAGTAGTAGCATTAGCAACTAATTCCTGAATGCTAGCAACTTTTCTCTGAACGAGAGTTGCATCGATAACAGCGATATTACCGTCAAGGTCGACGTCACCGATCTTAACTGCATCACCTTCAATTGGTGAATCAGAACCATCATAGAGATATACAACGTTTGTAGTACCAGCCTTGAAGAAGTTAGAAGCGTTAGCAGGTGTGATGTAACCGCCGAGCTCTGGCTTAGCTGTTGTGCTGTACATACCGTTAGATGTAATTCTCTCGTAGCTCTTAATTGTATCAGGAGCAATCTGCTTACCTGTTGCAAGGTCGATGTAACTTGTTACAACTGAACATGAGAATGTGAGGATTCTATCCTTGATCCAAGCTTCACCGGATACTTCGTAACCAGCTTCACCCTGACCAGGTTCCTGCTGAACGCCACTTACTGCACCAGCAGGGTGGAACATTACTCTACAGGACTTAACATTTGGAATTGTAACTGTGTACCAGTTGTTACCAAGAGATGGGTCCTTAGCCATGTTACCAGCTTTGTTGTCTGTCCACTTACCGAGAGGCTCTTCTGTTGAAGTGTCGTAGTAAGCGTAACACTGGATAGTTGTGCTGCTCCAGTTTGGATGTGAGTTGTAGTAGTGAACTACTGTCTTTGTATGTGTGAGTTCGTTGTAGTAGTAGTTGAATACGAGCTCCTTAGAAGCATCGAATGTGCCTACTGTACCAGCTGGATACTTAGTTGTATCAAGTGAATAACCCTGTACGCCTGTTGCAGGAATTGAGAATTCTGCACCATCGTGGAGTCTGTACTGGATATGTGGACGAACTCTTTCGCCTGACTTAGAGTCAAGGAAGTTAACTGTGAGATAGTTAGAGTCTGTAAATCTTGTGTAGTAGAACTTAACAGTAATCTTCTGGTTAGCAACTGCCTTACCTGAGAGCTGACCTGTTGAGCTGTCGTACTTATCAAGGTTGTGGTCAAAGAGAATATCTGTATCTGTGATAGCACGATATGTCTGACCTACAGCATATTTAGCTGTGTTTGTCTTCTCGAGTTTGTATGAATCTGTTGCGCTGTCGCGCACATAGTGCTCAGCAGTAAGAGTAGCAAAACCTTCAGCAGGCTTTGTGTATGTACCCTGAACAAGGATAGCACCTGACCATGCAGGAACTGAATATGTACCTGTAGCTGTGCCTAAAGAATCAAGACCAGCCTTCTGATCGTTAGCAACAACTGTCCATGTGCCTGATGGGAGGTTAATAGTCTTTGCAGAAGTCTTGTTGTTATTCATAACAACTAAAACCTTGCTCCACTCCCCAGCCTTTGTGTTGTTTACTGTGTAAGCAACAGGACCTGAAGCAGAAACTGTTGTGATAGCATCAGCCTTAGCATCGTAGAATGGAGTGAAAGCGTTACGGATCTTTAAGAGACCTGCGTAGTAATCAGCTTCGCCGCCCCACTTCTCAATCTTGGGGCGCCGCTTTTCAGGCGTGCCACCGTGCATCTTGAGAACGGGAACAGTTTTGTTGTGGATGCCGCCGGCAATTGTGCCGATAATTTTTACATAAGCGAAATGAGACTGGACG
>JAFOED010000008.1 GCA_017380355.1 Ruminococcus sp.
GACATTATGTCTATGAAGACAGACGGTAAAGAGAACTTCCACATCTTCGGTGAGGTTTGTTCACGAGTTAGAGAAACATGGAACCACAACATTCCTTCTTCTTCTCCTGCATTCTTCACATGGGAAGAGACAAACTCAGCTTGGATCGGCAACTGGAACACAACAGATAAGTTAGCTAACGTTGCTACTTCTATCAAGCACTACGATGCTCACAGAGATCCAGCAGGTCTCCCAACATCAAACAACGCTTACTTAAGCGGTATTACATACCACAAGCCTGACTACTCAAAGTCAAACGGTACTTCTGTAATCGACTTTACAATGCACTGGAACTTCGAGAACGCTAACAATGCTATCAGAGCTGGTTACGCTGAAGATCCATACATGAACGACTCTACATGGAACGTAATGTACGTTGACTCTCACGACTACGGTCCAGACGGTATGGAGAAAACACGTTACAGCTTAGGCGCACAGGCTTGGGCTGAGAACTTAAACCTCATCTTCACATTCCGTGGTATCCCTTGCGTATACTATGGTACAGAAGTTGAGTTTGCTAAGAATGTTCCTATCGACGTTGGTCCTAACCAGCCACTTTCTACAACAGGTCGTGCATACTTCGGTGACCACTTAGAGGGTTCAGTTAAGGCTACTGACTTTACAAAGTACACAGCTTCAGGTAAAGTTAATGAGACACTTAACGCTCCACTTTCTAAGCACATGCAGAAATTAAACGCTATCAGACGTGCAGTACCAGCTCTCCAGAAGGGTCAGTACACACACGACGGCAACTACGTTCAGGGTGGCGAAATGTCATACATCAGAAGATACACAGCAAACGGTGTTGACTCACTCGCTTGCGTTGCTATCACAGACGGCGCTACATTCAAGAACATCCCTAACGGTAAGTACATCGACGCTGTAACAGGTGACGTAAAGAACGTTACAGGCGGCACACTCTCAGTTCCTTCAACAGGTAAGGGTAACATGAGAGTATACGTATGCTGTGCACAGGGCTTTACTGGTATTTCTGGTAAGATCGGTCCTGACGGTCAGACATACTTAAAGTAATAACTTAACCTTTTAATAGAAAAGCTCAGGCGAAAGCTTGGGCTTTTTTTATTTAAGCGTCTGAGTGACTGAGCAATAAAACCTCCTAATAGTCAGCTAAGTGAAAAGATAAAAAAGAAGCATAAAATGTTCGAAAAATTATCAAAAGACAAAAAATAGCCATAGTATGGCAAAAAGCTGGCTTTGTTAAAAAAAGTAATGAAAATTATATATCAATGTTGTATAATTGATGATAAGTTAGTATGCTATCGTTTGGCTAAAATGCACATATAAATAAGACCTTTTTTAGTCAAAAGTGTGAGCGCCTATTGTATTTTATACAAATAATAACGGTGTGTTTTGTACATGTTGTCGTAATTTAAGTGTTTTTCTTGTCTTTGTGGCTTGAATTCGATGATTCTTGTACAAGTTTACTGTTTTAATTTATGAATACGTTTAAGCGCTTTTTAATAGCGTAGTAATTTAGTTTATAAGGGAGGTTTTACTTATGAAAAACACTAAGCACAGCATGAGAAGTATGCTGTGTATTATTCTCACTGTTTTGCTGATGTTAAGTGCGGTTTTCTGTGTTGCTGCGGCTGAAAACGACGTGGCTCAAACCGGTGCTGTAGGTACTGTGTACTATGAAAACGCATCTAACTGGTCAGCCGTTTACTGCTATATGTGGAACGGTCAGGGCGAAACAAAGAACGCTGCGTGGCCTGGCGAGCCTATGACAGTTGCTGAGGGTAACGTGTACAAGTACACAACTTCTACTGACTACGCAAACGTTATTTTCAATAACGGCGGTAACGGTCAGCAGACAGGCGATTTACAGTTCCCTGGTGATGGTCAGATTTATAAGGGCGGTTCATGGAGCCTCTACGACAAGCACGTAGTTGTTCCTACTGAATCAAAGCCTACTGAAGAGTCAAAGCCAACTGAAGCTCCAAAGCCTACAGAACCTTCACAGTCAAAGTTTGTTTACTGCAAGAACACTGCAGGTTGGTCTGATGTTATGTGCTATATGTGGACAGATGGCGCAGGTAACAACGGTTCATGGCCTGGCAAAGCTATGACTAATATCGGTGAAGATGTCTGGCAGTACGAAATCACAGGCGACTTCAAAATGTGTATCTTCAACAACGGTTCAGGCACACAGACAGGCAACCTCACATTCCCTGGTGACGGTCATATTTATGACAACACAACAGGTAAGTGGGATATTTACGACGTTTCACCAATCCGTGTAAAGAGCACAGGTACTGATATCAAGTCTCCACAGTACAACGGTACAGAGATTATTCTTTCTGCTGATGCTACTAGCACAGGCGGTAAAGTTTACTACAAATTCAGCGTTGAAAACGGTGGCAAAACTACTGTTTTACAGGATTTCTCAACAGATAATACTGTTGCGTGGACACCTGCTACAGGTACATACAAGATTGTTTACGATTTCAAAGACGCTATCGGCAACGAAAACCAGAGAACAGCAGAGTATGTAATCGAAGACGATTCAGCACTCAAGAAGCCTATCATCAAAAAGGTAACTCCTGGTTCTTCTCAGCTTGAGCCTGGTAATGCTACTATCAATGTTACTGCAGGTGGCGGTAAGATCGGTACAAATCTGTTATTCTACAAGTACACTATAAAGAACGCTTCAGGAAAAACTGTGAACGTTCCTTACTACACAAAGACAGCTACATACAACTACAACTTCAAAAACGTAGGTACTTACACAGTAAAGGTAAGCTTACAGGCTTCTGATAACGTAGTTGCAGAACGTACATACACTTACGAAGTAGTAGGAGAGATTATCGAGTACCCAACTGATACTCCTCCTGATTTCCCAACAATCCCAACAACTCCGACTGAGGATGATTCTTCCAGCGATGAATCTACAAC
>JAFOED010000054.1 GCA_017380355.1 Ruminococcus sp.
TCAATTGTCTGCTTACCTGCTTTGATGTCGAATACTTCGAGACCCTCAGTTGAGCCACAATCGTCCTCACGGATGATAACATCCTGTGATACGTCAACAAGACGACGAGTAAGGTAACCTGAGTCCGCAGTTCTAAGCGCTGTATCGGCAAGACCTTTACGCGCACCACGGGAAGAAATAAAGTATTCGAGAATGTTAAGACCTTCACGGTAGTTAGCTCTGATAGGGATTTCGATTGTCTTACCTGATGTATTCGCGATAAGACCACGCATACCAGCGAGCTGACGAATCTGAGACATACTGCCTCGAGCACCAGAGTCAGCCATCATAAAGATTGGGTTATATCTATCGAGGTTGCCCTGAAGTTTAGCAGTAACGTCGTTAGTAGCCTTATCCCAGATACGGAGAACTTCTTCGTAACGCTCCTCGTTTGAACGAAGACCCATCATGAACTCGTCACGGATAGCATCAACGTCAGCCTCAGCCTTAGCGATGATTTCCTTCTTCTCAGGTGGAATCTTAGCGTCACATACAGCAACTGTGATAGCACCACGAGTAGAGTACTTGTAGCCCTGAGCCTTAACTTCATCAAGAACAACAGAAGTAACTTCTGTGCCGTGAATCTTGATACAAGCATCGATAATTTTACCGAGCTGCTTCTTACCAACTAAGAAGTCAATCTCGAATTTAAACATATTTGCAGGGTCGTTTCTGTCAACAAAACCTAAATCCTGTGGGATTGGGCGGTTGAAGATAATCTTACCTACAGTTGTGTCGACCATACCTGTTTTCTCAACACCGTCGACAGTAATTGTTCTTCTGACTTTAATCTTAGAGTGCAGTGTAACTACACCTGTCTGATAAGCCATCATAGCCTCGTCGATATCGCGGAAAGCTTTGCCTTCACCTGGCTCGCCATCCTTATCGAGTGTGAGGTAGTATGAACCTAAGACCATATCCTGTGTTGGAACAGCAACAGGACGTCCGTCTGATGGTTTTAAGAGGTTGCCTGCAGCGAGCATGAGGAATCTAGCCTCAGCCTGTGCTTCAGCAGAAAGTGGAACGTGAACAGCCATCTGGTCACCGTCGAAGTCAGCGTTGTACGCTGTACAAACGAGTGGATGGAGCTTAAGCGCACGACCCTCAACGAGAACAGGCTCGAATGCCTGAATACCGAGACGGTGAAGTGTAGGAGCACGGTTGAGTAATACCGGATGACCCTTGATTACAACCTCGAGTGCATCCCAAACTTCAGGCTTAGCACGCTCTACTGCTTTTCTTGCAGCTTTGATATTCTGAACAGCCTTTGTTTCTACAAGGCGCTTCATAACGAATGGTTTGAAGAGCTCGAGTGCCATCTCCTTTGGAAGACCACACTGGTACATCTTCAGCTCAGGACCAACGACGATAACAGAACGTCCGGAGTAGTCAACACGCTTACCGAGAAGGTTCTGACGGAATCGTCCCTGTTTACCCTTGAGCATATCTGAAAGTGACTTAAGCGCACGGTTGTTAGGACCTGTTACAGGTCTACCACGTCTGCCGTTGTCGATAAGAGCGTCTACTGCTTCCTGAAGCATTCTCTTCTCATTTCTGATGATGATGTCAGGAGCTTCGAGCTCTAAAAGTCTCTTAAGACGGTTGTTTCTGTTGATAACTCTTCTGTAGAGGTCGTTTAAGTCTGATGTAGCGAAACGACCACCGTCGAGCTGTACCATCGGTCTGATATCCGGTGGAATTACAGGAACAACGTCTAAAATCATCCATTCAGGACGGTTGCCGGAAACACGGAATGCTTCAACAACCTCTAAACGTTTCTGGAGTCTGACTCTCTTCTGACCTGATGCGCCCTCGAGTTCCTCTTTGAGCTCAACAGAAAGTGCTTCTAAATCAATCTGCTCTAAGAGCTCTTTGATAGCTTCAGCACCCATAGAAGCCTTAAAGTCATCCTCGTATTTTTCTCTCATATCGCGGTATTCCTGCTCGCTTAAAAACTGCATCTTTGTGAGTTCTCTTGCGTCGCCAGGATCTGTTACGATATATGATGCAAAGTAAAGTACCTTTTCAAGGTTACGTGGAGATATATCGAGCATGAGAGAGATACGTGAAGGGATACCCTTGAAGTACCAGATGTGAGACACAGGAGCAGCAAGCTCGATGTGACCCATTCTCTCTCTTCTGACCTTTGAACGTGTTACTTCAACGCCGCAACGGTCACAAACCTTACCCTTAAATCTGATTCTCTTGTACTTACCGCAGTGGCACTCCCAGTCCTTTGTAGGTCCGAAAATACGCTCGCAGAAAAGGCCGTCGCGCTCAGGCTTAAGTGTACGATAGTTGATTGTTTCAGGCTTTTTAACTTCGCCGTATGACCAAGTTCTGATCTGGTCAGGGGAAGCAAGACCTATTTTAATTGAATCAAAAACATTGTTATCCAAGTGCAGCTCCTCCTTACATTTCATCAGTGCCATAGTCGTCGAATTCAAGCATATCGTCGTGGTCTTCATAGATAGATGACTCATCGAACATATTGCCCTCTTCACTATCTTCATCAAGCAGGAATCCGTCCATAGTAGTCATAACCTGATCCTCGTTGAGAGTCTCGTCGTCATTAGCTACTACTACACCGATTTCTTCATCCTCATCGAACTTCTGCTTTAAGTCGATTTCTTCACCAAGTTCATCAAGAACTCTTACGTCAAGTGAAAGTGACTGGAGCTCTTTGATAAGAACCTTGAATGATTCAGGAATACCCGGTGTTGGGATATTCTGACCCTTAACGATAGATTCGTAAGTCTTAACACGTCCTACAACGTCGTCCGACTTAACGGTCATAATTTCCTGCAAGATGTTTGCTGCGCCATACGCGTAAAGTGCCCAAACTTCCATCTCACCGAAACGCTGACCACCGAACTGTGCTTTACCACCGAGTGGCTGCTGTGTAACGAGTGAGTAAGGACCTGTTGAACGAGCGTGAATCTTATCGTCAACGAGGTGATGGAGTTTTAAGTAGTACATATAACCGACAGTAACAGGGTTATCAAAGAGCTCACCTGTTCTACCGTCTCTGAGCTGTGTCTTACATTCCATTGAAATGCCGTTGTGCTTGAAGCACTCGCCAAAGTCAATGCCTGTAACTTCTCTCTTATCAGGATAATCGTCCTTATCCTTGATCTGCTCGTAAAGCTCGAAGATATCCTGCTCGTGTGCGCCATCGAATACCGGAGTCATAATCTTCCAGCCGAGCGCCTTAGCAGCATAACCTAAGTGTACTTCGAGTACCTGACCGATGTTCATACGGGAAGGTACGCCGAGTGGGTTTAATACGATATCAAGTGGAGTACCGTCTGGTAAGAATGGCATATCCTCAACAGGTAAAATACGGGAAACGACACCCTTGTTACCGTGACGACCAGCCATCTTATCGCCGACAGAAATCTTACGTTTCTGAGCGAGATAACATCTTACAACCTTGTTTACACCAGGCTGAAGCTCATCTCTGGAGTCTTCTCTTGTGAATACCTTAACGTCAACAACGATACCAGACTCACCGTGTGGAACTCTAAGTGAAGTATCTCTTACTTCTCTAGCTTTCTCACCGAAGATAGCTCTTAAGAGTCTTTCTTCAGCTGTGAGCTCTGTCTCACCCTTTGGTGTTACCTTACCAACTAAGATATCGCCTGCGTGTACCTCAGCACCGATGTGGATGATACCGTTCTCGTCGAGGTCTTTGAGCATATCTTCGCCGACGTTAGGAATATCTCTTGTGATATCCTCAGGGCCGAGCTTTGTATCTCTAGCTTCTGTTTCGTATTCTTCAATATGGATTGATGTATAAACGTCATCTCTGACGATCTTTTCGTTGATGAGAACAGCGTCCTCGTAGTTGTAACCTTCCCATGTCATAAAGCCGATGAGAGCATTCTTACCGAGAGAAATCTCACCATTCTTTGTAGCAGGACCATCAGCAAGAACTTCGCCCTTAACTACTCTCTGACCTCTGTGTACAACAGGAATCTGGTTTACACATGTGCCCTGGTTAGAACGTAAGAACTTGATAACCTCGAAGTCCTGAATACGGCCTGAGTCGTACTGAACACGGATGTGGTCAGCGTCAACGCTCATAACGATACCGTCTTCTTCTGAAAGGATACATACGCCTGAGTCAGTACCTGCTTTGTACTCCATACCAGTACCAACGATAGGTGACTCAGTAACCATGAGTGGAACAGCCTGACGCTGCATGTTAGAACCCATGAGTGCTCGGTTCGCGTCATCGTTTTCAAGGAACGGAATCATAGCAGTAGCTACTGATACAACCATTCGTGGAGAAACGTCCATAAAATCGAATTCAGCTGGAGCAAGCTCTACGAACTCATCTCTGCGACGACCGACAACCTTAGCGTGTACAAACTTACCATTCTCGTCGAGTGGCTCATTTGCCTGTGCAACAGCAAAGTCGTCTTCCATATCAGCTGTCATGTATACAACTTCTTCAGTAACAGTGCCTGTTTCTTTATCAATTTTTCTAAATGGTGCCTCAACAAAGCCGTAATCGTTGATTCTTGCAAAAGTAGCAAGGTACGAAATAAGACCGATGTTAGGACCTTCCGGAGTCTCGATAGGACACATACGACCGTAGTGTGTGTAGTGTACGTCTCGAACTTCGAAGCCCGCACGATCTCGCGACAGACCGCCCGGACCTAACGCTGACAATCTTCTCTTATGAGTAAGTTCTGAAAGCGGGTTAGTCTGATCCATAAACTGTGATAAAGGAGAGCTTCCGAAGAACTCCTTGATAGCAGCAGTTACAGGACGGATGTTAATAAGTGAACTTGGAGAAAGAGCTTCCGGATCCTGAGCCTGGAGTGTCATACGCTCACGGATAACTCTTTCAAGTCTTGAGAAACCGATTCTGAACTGGTTCTGTAAGAGTTCGCCTACGCAACGGATACGACGGTTACCAAGGTGGTCGATGTCGTCTGTTGTACCTACGTGCTCTGCAAGAGAGTTCATATAGTTAACGGTTGCAAAAATATCATCAGTAGTGATGTGGTTAGGAACGAGTTCGTGTGCTCTTTCCTCGATAGCGAGTTTGAGAGCTTTCTCGTCTTCACAAGAATCTAAAATCTCACAAAGTACGTCGAAACGAACCTTCTCTAAGATACCGAGCTCTTTGCAGTCGAAATCAACGTAAGCGTTAATGTCAACCATACCGTTAGAGATGAGCTTAATAGTCTTACCCTCTTCACCTGCAACGTATGCTTCCTTAACACCTGCGTTCTCGATAACGAGTGCGAGGTCACGGTCGATAGTATCGCCACGCTTAGCTAAGATTTCGCCTGTACGTGGGTTTACGATGTGCTCAGTGATTGTCTGACCAGCAAGACGGTTAGAGATACCGAGCTTCTTGTTGTATTTATATCTGCCGACCCTTGACATATCATAACGACGTGGGTCGAAGAATAAGTTGTTGATATGTGTCTGTGCACTTTCTACTGTAGGAGGCTCACTAGGTCTTAATTTACGATAAACCTCAATAAGACCCTCTTCAACAGAGTTAGTAGTATCCTTCTCGAAAGTAGCTTTAATACGGGCATCATCACCGAAAACTTCTAAGATTTCAGCGTTTGTGCCTAAACCTAAAGCTCTGAGGAATACAGTAATTGGAACCTTACGGTTCTTATCGATACGAACGTAAAGTACATCGTTTACGTCGTTTTCGTACTCAAGCCATGCACCACGGTTAGGGATTACTGTAGATGAGAACAGCACCTTACCTGTTTTGTCGTGGTCCATCTTGTAGTAAACACCAGGGGAACGAACGAGCTGTGATACGATAACACGCTCAGCACCGTTTATAACGAATGTGCCCGAAGGTGTCATGAGTGGGAAATCACCCATGTATACGTTTGATTCTTTGATTTCGCCTGTTTCTTTGTTAATAAGGCGAGCAGTTACTCTCAGAGCTGCTGAATAAGTAGCATCTCTTTCCTTACATTCGATTACAGAATAGTTCGGGTGATCTACATCGAGAGTGTAATCAATAAAGTCGAGTACAAGGTTGTCCTGGTAGTCTGTAATACCTGATACATCCTTGAACACTTCTTTGAGACCCTCGTCTAAGAACCACTGGTAGGACTTTTTCTGCACTTCGATCAGGTTCGGCATGCTGATAACGTCATCAATCTTACCGAAGCTGTATCGCTCGCTGTTGCCTAACTTTACTGGTTTGACATTAACCATCGGCGTATCACTCCTTTTATAATCTTAGAGGGTGTGTCGCGAAAAACACCCAAAAAATTGCACCTCAAAAAATTACAAAATTGTTTTAATAAAAGCACTTGACAAAGCAATATCAATTGTGCTAATATTCACATTTTGTGAAATTCCTCGCTGTGTAATAAGGGCAAATGCCCCCATAATGGTACAGTTTACTATTTTATATCTAAAAAAGAATAAAGTCAACGATTTTTTGAAAAAATTTTTACTTTTTTGTACTTATTTCTAATTTGGAATTATAAATATATTTTTTCTGATATAATAGCGCGCTATACACTCGGGTGCGTTTAATGTTTTAACGCTAATAAAGGTTACAAAACGCCTATTTGCGCAGAAAGCACTTCCCTTTTATATATTTCATTGATAAACACTTCGTTTTGTGATACTATATTTTCGAAAGTTGGTGGAAAAATGAAACATCAAAAGAAAAAACAAAGCAAAAAACAGAACCAACAGCCACAAATACATCTTAATAATGCACAAGAGGTGCTAAAACATCTTAAATCAGACGTTAGCATCATTCCTTATGACACTACTGATTCTACAAACACACAAGCAAAGCTTTACTGCGGCCAGTTCAAAAACGAAGGCATCTCCTCTCCAGTTCTTTTTATTGCGAATCATCAGATTGGCGGTAAAGGCAGGCTAGGCAGAACTTTCTTCTCTCCTGCCGACAGCGGACTTTATATGTCTTTACTTATTAAAGCTGATGAAATACAAGAAGACATCGTGTGTTTAACTACCGCTACGGCTGTATGTGTAGCAAACGCTATCGAGAAACTATGCGGCATCACCCCTGACATCAAATGGGTGAACGACATATATATAGATAACAAAAAGGTGTGCGGTATTCTATGCGAAGCTGTCACAAATCCTGACACGATGAAGATTGAATACATCATCATCGGCGTCGGTGTTAATATTGCAGTTAAAAGCTTTCCTAGTGAAATAAAAGATATTGCAACGTCACTTCCAGTAAAAACAGACAAAAACAAGCTGTGCGCATATATAACAGATAACATAATAAAAGAGCTTTCCTGTATCGGTGACAGAAACTTTATCGATAAATACAAAGAAAGATGTATGGTACTGGGTAAAGAAATTACATACATCGAAAACGAAGAAACAAAAGAAGCCACCGCTATCGATATTGACAGAAATGGTGGGCTCGTAATAAAAACTCAAAACGGCGAAACGAAAACTCTCTGTACAGGAGAAATTACAGTAAGAATGAAATGACAAAGGCAAAAAAACAAATAAAGCTATCCGACCACTTTACATATAAAAAGTTAATAAAATTCACTTTCCCATCAATCGCGATGATGATTTTTACTTCTATCTACGGTGTTGTGGACGGATACTTTGTATCAAACTTTGTCGGCAAGACCCCGTTTGCAGCGCTTAATCTCATCTGGCCTTACGTTATGGTTATGGGATGTATCGGATTTATGTTTGGTACTGGTGGAAGCGCTTTGGTCGCAAAAACTATGGGCGAAGGTGACAAGAAAAAAGCTAACGAACAGTTCTCGCTTATCGTGTATGCTTCTGTTATACTGAGTATAATAATCGCGACAATTTCGTTCCTTTTTATGAAACAAATTGCAGGTTTATTAGGTGCAGAAGGAGAGTTACTCAACAACTGCGTACTGTACGGCAGAATTCTCTGTTTAGCTGTACCGTTTTACGTGCTACAGTTTGAATTCCAGAGCTTCTTTGTAACAGCACAAAAACCTAAACTCGGACTTTATATGACACTTATCTGCGGTATCACAAATATGATACTCGATTTTCTGTTTATCGCAGTATTCGATTGGGATCTCGCAGGTGCGGCAGCTGCTACAGCGATAAGCCAGTTTATCGGAGGTCTTTTCCCTCTTTTCTACTTTACGAAAAAGAACACAAGTCTGCTTAGATTGTGCAGAACAAAATTCAGCTTATGGGTACTCTCACGCTCATGCACAAATGGAATTTCAGAGCTTCTGTCAAACATCTCAATGTCGCTTGTCAGTATGTTGTACAACGCTCAGCTTATGAGGTACGTAGGTGAAGACGGAGTAGCAGCTTACGGTGTACTGATGTATATAAATCTGATTTTCCTATCTGTTTTCATCGGCTACTGTATCGGCACAGCACCTATCGTGAGTTTTAATTTCGGAAGTAAGAATCACGATGAATTAAAAAGCATAATAAAAAAGAGTATGGTAATACTTATCGTTTCATCCGTCTTTATGCTTATAGCGTCACTACTACTGTCTAAACCACTATCGATACTTTTCGTCGGATATGACGCCACACTTTTAAAACTCACGCAGACAGCGTTTCTGATATTCTCGTTCTCATTCTTATTTGCAGGAATACCGATGTACGCTTCTGCTTTTTTTACAGCGCTGAACAATGGCTTCGTTTCTGCACTCGTATCTTTACTCCGCACTGTAGTTTTTCAGGTGTCGGCCGTACTTATATTACCGCTTGTTTTAGGTGTAAACGGTATATGGGCATCAACTGTTGCGGCTGAATTCTGTGCTCTTTTAGTCGCTGTTTTACTCATTTTACTAAACAAGAGAAAGTATAATTACTGAAAACTGAACATAAAATAAAGAAAAAGGCTCTGTAACAGAGCCTTTTTTATGTTAGTAAAATGACAAAATATTACAGTCTTTTATCATTTATTTACTTTTCATTTTCTGTGTGGTATACTGTGGCAGAATTTTTTTACAGAGGTTAAATATGGAAAACAAACGACTCTCGTGGCTCGATTCACTGCGAGGATTCGGCATAATCCTCATCACCCTCGGTCATTTAGGGTGCTTTGAAACACTTGAGCGATACATCTATTCCTTTCATGTTCCGCTGTTTTTCTTTATTTCAGGATATTTGTATCGAAGCAAAGCTTTGCCACTACCGAAATTTATAAAAAAGAAAACTCTTTCGATTT
Source organism: Ruminococcus sp. (assembly GCA_017380355.1). Classification (GTDB taxonomy): domain Bacteria; phylum Bacillota; class Clostridia; order Oscillospirales; family Acutalibacteraceae; genus Ruminococcoides. The sequence goes on from JAFOED010000054.1 coordinate 9,218, forward strand.
TAGTACCGTTTTTAGTATGGACAGCGCTGTCGACTCTGGTCAACGTAGCTTTAGGTTACAGGCTGCAACCGCTTATCGAAAAAGCGCTTACATACAAAGGACAACTAACGTGGAACTCACCTTTATGGTTTTTGCTCGTACTATACCTTGTCGAGATACTATTCGCACTACTTGACAGAATAAACGAACGCACGTACTTCAAGATAATTATCGCAGTAGTATCACTCGGTATATTTTTACTCATCGGTGACATCAGGCTCACACTTAAGCTAAACCTTGTCCCATTTGCGATGATATTCTTTGCTACTGGTAACGTGATGAGACGCTCTATCGAAAACCGCGGTTTCTTCCTTAAAAAGTGGCAGAAAATTCCGCTGGCATTGTTGTTACTCATTACAGGCTTTGTGTTCGGCGGTCTGCTAAACTGCAGAGTGAAGTACACACACGCTATCTGGGGTAACTACCTTTACCTTTTCATCGCCGCATTCTGTTCGATTACTTTCTACTACATACTGTTTCGAAATATCGACAAAATCGGTCACTCAAAACTTTTGAAATATCTCGGTGAAAACTCAATGATTATTATGTGCTCACAGTACTGGGTTTTCAGAATTTGTGACATCATATCAAAGCGTCTTTTTGACTATATATTATGGTTTAGACGCGACAGTATCAAAGCTGTTTTATTTACAGCATTTACAATCACTATCATTTGTCTTTCTACTTATCTGTTCAAAAAGCTCGCTAAAAAGAGCAAGGCGCTCACAGTAGTCGGCAACCTGCTCGGTATAAGATAAAACAAACCCCACTGCATTTAATGCAGTGGGGTTTTCTGTATCTTTTATACTGATTTCAGATAGTCGAGGAAAGTCTCACTTAACAAAAACTCAATTTCAGATGGATTATCAGGCAGAGCTAAAATCATCTGTTTATTATACTTTATTATATATCCATCAACAAAAGCGCCTTTTAACTTACGGATGTTATTAAGCGTAAGTCCTGCACTGGAGAGAGCTCGAGAAAGCACAGTAAGCAGGTTTTCGTCGTCGTTTTTAGAGAAACCTCCGACAATAACTACAAGGTTGCACAAAGTCAGGCTCTCACACAGAGTCTCACCAAGATTCATAGGTGTAACCTGTGCAATAATTCTGTTGCTGTTAAACTTTATCTCGCTGAGCTTTCGTTTTAAAGCTTTTTCACAATATGAAGTTTTTCTGGATTTATAAAACAGAATATCGTATTTCATATTTGTCCTCTTACTTCTTCAGAGTTGCTGTATATTTCGGATAGATTGTCATACTGTACTTAACGTTTTTTAGGTTAACGCCCTCTGTATCCCATCCTGTGAATTTATAATCGTAGTATTCATCCTTCGGAAGTTTAGGTGTGCCTGACGGCGGAGTTACCTTGTCACCTTCTCTGACAGATACAGAGTAGTACTCCGTACCGTCCCAGTTTACGAATTTGACTTCGTAGTAATTAGTAACTGTGTTACTCGATACTGGGCGACCGTTTGAGTTTGTCTCTGGCTCCGTAGGGTTTGACTCTACCGTTGCTGTTAACACCTCACTACCCTCGAGATTACCCTTGCCATCGTACCAGTCGATAAGATCTTTTGCATAGGCTTTTTTGAATGTTGATACATCAGGACGCTGACCGCCACGGCTCTGGTAATATACGTCCGGGAACAGCGGAGTTTTATTAATCTTTGCAAGACTTGTGTCAACTTTTGTTGACTCGCCCTCTCTCACCTTTCTCGCTACAACAACAGTTCTGAAACCTGAGAACTCATAGCTACAAGTCGAGAGTGTAAGGAGCGTATCGTCCTCGTTAACCACAACAGGACAATCGATAAGTGAACGGACACGACAGTTATACACGAAGTTCATAAACTCAGCATCAGACAAAAACTCAGCCTGCATATAGTTGAAGAACTCGCCGTGTGCATAGTAAGTACTTGTCTTGAACACAGAAATAATCTTGTATGTAGCGTCCTCTTCCGGAGTGTTAAACTCGATAATAGGATGCTTTTTGTAGAAGTTCAGGTCACCTGTCAGACCGCCGTAACCCATAAGATTCGAGAACATCGAACCGTCAGGCATATGGTGACCGTGTAAAATCAGGTTCTTCGATTTTACAGAATCAGTACATCTGTAATCAACAAAGATACTACCAAACTGTGAGTATGTCTTCTTGTATGTATGATTCAAGTAGTACTGTGAGCTTGCGTTGTCGCCTTTGTGTTCAAGTACAGGGTAGTCAATCTTAGTTTTGTCGATTGTAATCCAGCCAACGATTTCCTTATTAACTTTCTTTAACTTTGCCCAGTTCTGAGCTGGTCCCTCATCTTCCACTTCTTCATCTGCAGTATCATCGTATGCAATATCGTAAATCTCCGATGTTATCTGTGAATTGAGGTACGGGTCAATTACATATTCTTTTACTAACCAACCACCTGCGATTATGAACGCAAGAATCGCAAAAAGCACAATCCACTTTCTTGTTTTTGTGTTTTTGGAGTCAGTTCTGTGAGGAATAAAGCTCGCAAAAAAGCCTTCCTTTTTCTTAACAGGAGCATCTATAAAAGTCACACCGTCTGGTATTTCTTCGTCGTTTTTCTCAAAAACCTCAGTTGCTTTATCAAGTGCCAAATTAAGAAGATAACCGATTTCAGTTTCTGTTAAGCTAGCCTGTGGTAATACAACGTAGTATTTATTAAAAATCTTAAAACAATATCCAGGGTAACCGTTACCCAAATCTCCTAAAGAAGAAATCTTTATTTTCGCTACTTTACCTTCGTGCTCCTCATCAGGAGTAATGAGTTTCTCGTTTTCTCTGATAAAGGTATAGAAAAGCGATTTAAAACTACTCGGGTCCTGAGAATCAAGCGCATTCATAAAGATAAAGTAATCAGGTGCGTTTTCATTTTCTTCGGCTTCATTAAGAGCCTTTGTAAAGGCTTTCTGGTCAGGGCTGATTTCTGTGTTAAAAGTTACTCTTATGCCACGTTTGTAAAGGTCGTCGGCAATATCGTCAAGCTTTAGGTTAAATGCGTTAACGTCCTGCTCATCTTTAAGCACAGAATAAAGTTCGCAATTATACATAATCTCACTTCCTTTTCAAAATAAGTGTAGTGTGTTTATGGATTGATGATAGTAAGTTTTACGTTCTGTACAGCTTCTTCAATCATATCGTAAAGCTTAGCCTCTTCTTCAGCCTGCTTAACAAATTTAAGCACAGGACGGGTACGAGGATGCTTTGGAGTGAATACAGTACAGCAATCTTCGTATGGTTCGATAGACGTCTCAAACGTACCAATTTTACGAGAAATAGTGATGATTTCTTCTTTGTCCATACCGATGAGCGGTCTGAATACAAGCATAGAAGTAGCTTCGTCAGTACAAGACATCGCGTGAATGGTCTGGCTCGCAACCTGACCTAAGCTCTCGCCTGTAATAAGTGCTGTACAGTCACGCTCTTTTGCGATGATTTCAGAAATCTGCATCATAAGTCTACGCATGATAATAGTGAAAAGCTCTTCAGGGCAGTTGTCCTTAATAGCTTCCTGAATTTTAGTAAACGGTACTGTATACATATTAATCGAGCCAGAATAACGGCTGACGATTTTAAGTAGCTTTTCTACCTTTAAGTGTGCTCTCTCGCTAGTGTACGGAGGTGAAGCAAAGTGAATCGCTGTGAGTCTGATACCACGTTTTGACATCATATACGCAGCTACAGGAGAGTCGATACCGCCTGAGATAAGAATAGCAGCGTTACCACCTGTGCCGACAGGAATACCACCCTGACCACGCAAGGTCTTACATCTGATATAAGCACCAAAATCACGCACCTCAACAGTAACTGTGATCTCAGGATTCTTAACGTCAACCTTGAGATGTGGGAAATGCTCTAAAAGTTTACCGCCTACAGTCGCAGAAATCTCAGGAGACTTAAGTGGGAATTTCTTGTCCGAACGCTTTGACTCAACTTTGAAAGTTTTAGCGCACATAAGCTCGTCATAAACATAGTCAGGAGCTTTCTCTAAAATATCGTCCATGTTTTTCTCACACACGAGTGCACGTGAGAATGCGACAATACCGAAAACCTGTGATACACGCTCGCAAACATCATCTAAATCGATATCAGGGGAAACAGGCTCGATGTAGATAGTCGACTGTGCAACAGAAACGTTGAATTTTCCTAAATCGTGGATTCTGTGCTTAATATTTTTAATCAGCACATCTTCGAAATTACGACGGTTAAGTCCTTTTAAGGCGATTTCGCCTACTTTAATAAGTATAATCTCTCTCATAATCTTTCCTTTACTTCGCTTTAGCTAAAGTGTCAATTCCGTTCTTCAAAGACTTCAAGAACGCATCGACATCTTCTTTTACATTGTATTTCGAAAAACTCACACGTAATGATGAGTCAATCAGGTCATCGTGTAAATTAAGAGCTTTCAGAACATAACTTCTCTTGCCTTTTGCACACGCGCTCGAGCTTGAGACGTAAATTCCGTCACTCTCGAGGTGGTGAAGCATTGTTTCGCTTTTTATGCCTTTAACTGAGATGTTGAGCACATACGGTATAGCGTCACTTCTTGAATTTATAGTAACACACTCGATTTTCTCAAGTTCTGTTAACATATAGTCTTTAAGAGTTCTGACGTGTTCAGCGTTCTTTACTATATCAAATTCAGAAACAGCAACAGCAAAAGAGGCAATGAGCGGTGCACACTCAGTACCCGGACGCACCTTTTTCTGTTGTTCTCCGCCGTACAGAAGCGGTAAAACTCGTGCACCTTTTTTGATATACAAAGCACCTACACCTTTAGGTCCGTGCACTTTGTGAGAGCTGACACACATCGAGTCTACTCCCCACTTCTTCGGCTTAAGTACCATTTTTCCGTAAGCTTGTACACCATCGCAGTGAAAATGGACATCAGGATTCTTACGCTTTACCATTTTAGCGATTCGCTCAATATCAAGAACGTAGCCTGTCTCGTTATTAACAGCCATCGCACACACAAGTACTGTGTCACTGTCTACAGCATCATAAAAAGCAAAAGGAGTTATCTCTCCGTTTTCATCAGGAGCGATATATGTAACATCATAGCCGTCATTTTCAAGCTTTTTACACGCTTCCATAGTAGAGCTGTGCTCAATCGCTGTGGTTACTACTTTCTTACCAGTTCTCTTTTTCGCTTCAGCAACTCCGAAAACTACGGTGTTGTTAGACTCGGTCGAACCGCTCGTAAAGTAAACATCCGAACTGTCAACCGCAAGCGAAGAAGCTACAATCTCACGAGCTTTCTCAATTTCAAGCTCAGCAGAAAGTCCCTTTTTATGTAAGCTCGACGGGTTTCCGTATTCATTTGTCATCATAAACAGAGCCTTTTTCGCAGCCGCATCAGATGTTACGGTGGTGGCGCTGTTATCAAGGTAATGTTCAGCCATAACTAACCTTTAAACGCTTCTATCCTATTATAATATATTTTTACATTATATATTATAACTTTTTGTAAACATATTTGCAAGTACAGTTTTATAATAAATAATCTAGTAAAAATCGGGAAAAATACACGTGGTGATAATTATGACAGACAAGCAAAAATATAGCAAAATGGTCGAAAAACAGACAAAAAACAGCCCCATACTCAAAAACTGCATAAAAGCGTTTTTATTCGGAGGAGCTATATGCACCGTAGGACAGGTTCTGACCGACGTATATATGAGTCTGAAAATCGAAAAAACAGACGCACAAACACTCACATCAATTACCCTTGTTTTAGTAGGTGTTTTGCTCACTGCATTCCATGTTTACGAAAAAATCGCAAAGCACGCAGGTGCGGGCACACTCGTTCCAATAACGGGATTTGCAAACTCGGTGGCGTCTCCTGCGATTGAATTCAAAAGCGAGGGTTTTATCTTAGGCGTAGGTGCGATGATGTTCACGATTGCAGGACCTGTTATCGTGTACGGTACAGTGGCGAGTGTGGTGTATGGGTTTATTTATTGGGTAACTACCTTATTTTGAGAAAGGCCCCTTGTGTAAAGGGGGCTGGCAAAAATCTTTGATTTTTGACTGGAGGATTGTAACATTACATACAACAATCCCTCCGTCATTTTCTTGCGAAAATGCCACCTCCCTTTACACAAGGGAGGCTATGAAAAAAGGCTTGACCAAATCGGTCAAGCCTTTAATAACTTTTTAAGCAAATATTCTAATGCATCACTTTCAGAGGGAAAACCAATACAATCGTAATCTTTTCCGCGTTCGCGGTAAAAGACTTCCCAGCGGTGATAATTTTTCAGTACATAGTATCCATCCGCAACAGAGTTTTCAAAATGAACAATGCTTGTATCGATTTTGTTTTCCTTAAGCAAATCCACAAACTCTACATATGTCATATTTGAACAATCCAATCTCTTTCTTTCAGTTTTCTAAAGACTTCTTTTGCATCAGGCATTGTTATTATATAAAACTTTCCATCGCTGGTATTTATGTTGAAATGTATATCATCACATTGGATTCTATATATGTTGCTTCTCTTTATTTCTTCCATAATATAAGGTTTTTCGTCTAACGAAATTAAAGCTATACCATCTTCACAGAAATATATGTTTGCATTTTTAATTTTACCATTATGTAGTTTGAAGTTTCCGTTAGTTTTATGGAAAACTGGAGAAAGAATTTTCTTTTCAAATTCAGCATACTTTTTGTTCATTACTTTTTCGTGAATTATAAGGAACACAAACAGCATAAGGTAAAAAAGCAAACCGCTAATAACTGCAAATAAAAATGCATCGGATTCTTCAATGTATCGTAACACGAAATAA
>JAFOED010000055.1 GCA_017380355.1 Ruminococcus sp.
CATTTTGTAAGTTCGATAAATGTAGCACCCTTTGAAGCACCCTCTGTTAAAGCGAAAATCTCAGAGAATGTATCAAAACCTACCCAAGTGAACAGCTTACCAGGAGCAAGGTGAGCCTTGTTGTAGTTTGTGAATGCGATCAGGATCATGAATATCAGCGGCAGAATTGTGAAAGCCGAGATAGTGAGAGTCGGGAACGCAAGAAGGGTGATGTGGAATTTCTTATCAAAGAGGTCTTTGATTTCTTCCTTAAAGCTGACAGGAGTCTCACCTGCAGCTACTGTCTGCTGTACCTGATAAGCAGACTTTGTACTAGCAAAATAAATAGCTAAGAAAATAGCTGTAAGTACGATAGTAAGAACGCCGTACAGAAGGATGAGCATGGAGTTATCGCCTGCCATAAGCTCGTAACCGCCTGTTGCCGGATTGAGCTGGAAGCCCTGCTCTACGTTACCGAGAGTTGGGAATTTCTTTAAGTAACCCCAGCCGAAGAATACTATGTACGCGATGTACGCAATCTCAATCAGGAAGAACAGTAAGCCCTTTAATACCTGACCTTTAGAGATATTACCTACACCCATGAATAAGTAAGATAATTTAGTTGCCCAGTCACCTTTGATAAATCTGGTCACAAAACCTGCAACCGCCTTACCGATGCCAACAAAGAAGTTAGCGATAAATTTGCCGATAGCAACGAAGAAACCTACTAATTTCTTCGGAAAAGCTTTTAAAGCGGAGCTGAATTTGAACCAAAAACTCTGGAAAGGATTGAGCTGCATATAATCAATATATTTCATCAGTTCACTTCCTCAATGTCGCATGCAAGTATCGTGGAAGCAAATACTTGCATCCAAAACACCACATTTTTAAATGTGCGGTCAGACAGCCCGTAGGCTGCCTGACCTAATTATTAGTTTAATTTAAAACAAATTAAATAAGTAGTAAGACAAAATTATTCGTCTCTGATGTTAGCGATTGTCTTGTCTAAGAGAGTTGTAAGAGTCTCTGTGTCATACTTACCATCTTCTTTGAAGAGGCTGTTACCGAGTGTACCCATTGGATCCCAGAATGTAGAAGCAATGTTTACCTGTGGTACTGAGTAAGCTGACTGATCAAGGATAGCTGAGATAGCTGGGTTGTTCTTAACGATTTCAGACTCAGCAGCAGCTGTGTTTGAAGGACCCCAAGAGAGCTTCTCTGCACGCTCGAGCTGGCAATCTTCGCCTGAGAGGTAGTCAGCGAGGAGCTGAGCTGCGTTAGGGAACTTAGACATAGCGTTTACACCGATGAGCTTGTAACCGTGCATTGAAACGATCTGCTTAGCTTCGCCGTTTACGTTGATTGTTGGGAGCTTAGCTGCGCCGTAGTTGTCGCCTAAGATCTTAGCAACTGTAGCAGCGTTCCAGCTACCGTCAACACCAGCAGCTACTGTAGATGGATCTTCAGCAAGACCTGCAGAAATCTTGTCAGGTGATGTAGCGAAGAAGATATCATTGTACTCGTGGAAGAGTGTAGCGAAAGCTTCGAGAGTAGCAACTACTTCAGCCTCGTCGTACTCGTTGAACTTCTGAACGTCGTTGTCCTCACCCTCGAGGCCTTCGATTGTAAGACCGCCTGTGAATGGGAACATACATGAGTAGAAGCCGTTACCACCGTCAACGATGAACTTCTTACCAGCCTTACGGCAAGCTTCGAAGATACCCTCGAGAGTCTTAGCGTCTTCGTCAGAAACTAATCTCTTGTCGTATACGAGGTAGTAACCGTTGTCACCTGTCTCTGGGTAAGCGAGAAGGATGTCGTTTAATGTAGCAGCGTTGATAGAAGCTTCTGAGTTTCTAGCTGTAACGTCTGCTGAGAGGTTTGTGTTAACTGGCATGATAACGCCTGCGTCGTTGAGTCTGTTGAGCTGGTCGCAAGCAAAGCTGAATACGTCAGCAGCAGCCTCAGGGTCGTTTAAGAGGTTAGTAGCAGCGTCGCCTTCGCCCTGTGCTACAACTTCAATTGTGATACCAGCGTCTGGGTACTTAGCGATGAATGCATCACACTGAGCCTTGAATACTTCAAGAGCTGCGTCTGGAGCCCAAACTTTAAGAGTAGCGCCTGCTTCTGGCTCGAGTGCTGTAGCACCGCCCTGTGCGCCGCCTTCTTTTTCGCAGCCTACAAATAATGTAGCCATCATAAGAACTGCGAGAACTAAAGCAATAATTCTTTTCATTGTCGGATTTCCTTTCTTGTAAAATATTCTCCGAGTGTAACTCGGCTAGTGCTAGCAACCACCGCAAATCCGTTACGGCGGCACTATATCACTGTACATAAATTTTATCATATCAAATGTGCTTTTTTCAACTCCCTTTGTACTTTTTATCTAAAACAATAAAAACTCTTTTTGTTTTTGGTCATTTTAACAACGGATTTTTCGTTATTTAGAGGTGTTGCATAATTTAAGTATTCTGATTTTGTGCATAGTAACGAAAACGCTTTTGTGCAATATGTCAATCGAATTTTTAAATTTTTGCCGAACAGGAACTTATATCGCTATTTTTGTTTCTAAAAAAGAAATATACAAGAAAAATAAACTGTTTTCAAAAATTTTTAGTATATTTTTACCAAAAATACGCAAACGGTGCTTTTCGACCTCAATATATAGCGTTTGACATCGGATTAAAATTGATATACTATAACATATTATATATGTATAGTGCTGAAACCATACTGCAATGCACATACACGGAGGGATTTTTATGAAACTCAAACAATTACTCTCATCATGTGAATACACTGTCCTTCAGGGCGATTTAGACGTTAACATTGTTGACGTTATCTACGACTCAAGAAAGGTTACTCCTGGATGCGCGTTCGTGTGTCTCAAGGGATTTAACGTTGACGGTCACAAATTCATCCCTGACGCAATCGAAAAAGGTGCTGCTGCTCTTATTGTAGAAGACGAAGTGCAAGCTCCACAGGGCGTTGCTGTCATCAAAACTGACAACACCCGTATCGCTCTTGCTAATATGAGCGTTGAGTACTTCTCACATCCTGCTGATGAGCTCACTACAATCGCTATCACAGGTACAAAAGGTAAGACAACTACTGTAGCGATGATTCGTTCTATCCTCGAAAAAGGCGGAATAAAAACAGCTACAATCGGCACACTCGGTATTGTTATCGACAACCAGATTTATAAAACAAACAACACAACACCTGAGTCATACGAGATTCAGCAGGCTATGCGCAAAATGGTAAACGAAGGCTGTAAAGCTATGGTCATCGAAGCATCATCTCTGGGTCTTAAGTGGCACCGTACACACGGAATCTCATTTGACTACGGTATTTTCACTAACTTCTCTAACGACCACATCGGCAAATCCGAACACGCTGATATGGAAGAATACTTAAACTGCAAGGCTTTACTGTTCAAACAGTGTAAGGTGGGTCTTATCAACCGCGATGACGAAAAGTGGGAAGCAGTAACTGAGGGTCATACATGTGAAATCGAAACATACGGATTTAATGAAAACGCTGATATCGTGGCTCACGACGATTCTCTCATCGCTCGTCCAGGCTATATCGGCGTGCACTTTGACACAACAGGCAAGAAAGAACTCTCTGTCGACGTTGCTATCCCTGGTCGTTTCTCTGTTTACAACGCTCTCGCGGCTATTTCAGTATGTCGTCACTTCGACCTTACTGACAAAGATATCTTAGACGGCTTAAACGAAGTAAAGGTTAAAGGCAGAGTCGAGGCTGTTCCTGTTGTAGGCGAGTACACTATCCTCATCGACTATGCTCACAACGCACTTTCGATGGAAAACATCCTCACGACACTTCGAGAATACAAGCCAAATCGTCTTGTCACTATGTTTGGTGCAGGCGGCAATCGTCCGAAAGACCGCCGCTACGAGATGGGCGAGGTTTCAGGCAGACTTTCTGATTTATCAGTCATTACTGAGGATAACTCACGTTTTGAAAACGTAATGGATATCATCGAGGACATCAAAGTTGGTATCAACAAGACTTCAGGTGAATACGTAGTTATCCCTAACCGTGTTGACGCTATCCGTTACTGTATCGAAAACGCACAGAAGGGCGACATCATCGTGCTCGCAGGTAAAGGCCACGAAGATTATCAGGAAATCAAGGGCGTTAAGTACCACATGGACGAACGCGAAATCATCGCAGAGATTTTTGACAGTCTCAAATAAAGGAGAACTCTATGTCAATTCAGGAATCAGGCGAGATGTATCTCGAGAGCATCCTCGTCTTATCTAAAAAAAGCCCTTGTGTACGCGCCATCGACTTAAGCGAATATATGGGTTTTTCTAAGCCTAGCGTCAGCAGAGCTTTAGGCCTTTTAAAAAACGACGGCTTTGTTGTTTCAGATGAGCGCGGTCACTTAAAGCTAACAGAAGACGGAAGAAAGATTGCAGAAAAAATTTATGAACGTCACACAGAGCTGACTAACTTTCTCACTCTTATTGGCGTCGATAGAGAAACGGCGTCAAAGGACGCGTGCAAAATCGAGCACGTTATTTCTGATGAGTCTTTTCTCGCCATCAAAAAGCAGGCTGACATTTTAAAGAATAAATAAATTAAGCTCCCAGGCACAACGCTTGGGAGCTTTTTTCTTACTTATTATCGTCGGATTTAACCACATTAACATCAAGACGCTGATACGGAATCTCAATACCATCTTCTTTGAAACATTCGCGGATTTTCTCAATCATATTGTAGTATACATCCCAGTAATCCTCGGTTTTACACCACAACTTCACGATTAAATCAACGCTGCTGTCAGAATAACCCGTAACTCTGACAAACGGCTCAGCCGGAGTATCAAGAACTCTCTTATCTGAAGCTGCCGCCTTAAGCACAGACTTTTTCGCAAGCTCAACGTCATTATCATAGCTTATAGATACAGTAATATCCACACGTCTGTGCGGCTCTTTTGTGTAATTTACAACCTCATCAGAAGAGAGCAGTCCGTTTGGAATTATAATGTTCTTGTTATCGGTTGTAATCAGAGTTGTCTGGATAATGTCAATCTCTTTAACTGTACCTGAATACGAGCCAATCTCGATGTAGTCACCTGTCACAAATGGATGAGTAACCAAAAGCAGAATACCGCCTGCTATATTACCTAAGCTGTCCTTAAGCGCCAGAGCAACCGCCGCACCCGCAGCGGAAAAGCCTGCGATAAGACCGGTAGTAGACACTCCAGCAGTAGAAAGCACGCAGATTAATATCACAATAGCACCGATAATGTTAATGGTTTTAACAAAGAATTTCTGCATCGAAATGTCGAGCTTTGTTTTTGAGAGAGTCTTTTTCAGTATTTTTGAGAACACAAAAAGCGCGAGTATACAAACTACAAACAAAATAAGAGCCAGAACAATATCCGGCGCTGTTTTTATGTACTGCGCTATTTCTTTGAGTCTTAAGAATTTAATAATATCAGCCATAAAAATCCTCCTTTTTATAACATAATAATAGTCACTCGTATTATTATATCACAAAATAATCAATATTGAAACTGTAAAATCAGTGTGATATACTAATCATATGTATAATGAGGAAATTTGTGGACTTAATACAATTGAAGATGTAAGAAAATATCTTTTCGAAAACGCTGATGAAAGCTATCGTAATTTTACTGCTAACCTCAACCCTATTGTAGATAAAAACGACATCATCGGGGTGCGAGTGCCAGTTATCCGTACACTAGCAAAGAAGCTCAAAAACACCGAGCTTGCTGAAAAATTTATAGACTGTGCACCGCACAGGTATCTCGAAGAAAACCACCTGCACGGCTTTTTAATCGAAAGCGTCAAAGATTTTGACAAAGCACTTGCTATGACAGAAGACTTTCTGCCGTATATCGACAACTGGGCTACGTGCGATGGTTTTAGACCGAAAGTTTTCAGGAAAAACCTGCCTTCTGTGTATGATAAAATCAAAGAATGGATAAAAAGCGACCACACCTACACCGTGCGCTACGCAGTAGGTCTTTTAAACAGCTTTTTTCTCGACGATGCATTTGAAAATGAGCATTTGTCGCTTATTTCAGGTGTTAAAAGCGATGAATACTACATAAATATGATGATAGCGTGGTATTTTGCTACCGCTTTGAGCAAGCAATACGACAGCGCTGTAAAAGTTATAGAAGAAAAAGCCCTAGACAAATTCACACACAACAAAGCTATACAAAAAGCGTGCGAGAGTTTTCGTGTTAGCGATAACCACAAGTCGTATCTTCGCACATTAAAGATAAAATAGTATTGGAGAAACACTATGATTTATTTCATTGAGGATGACCCTAATATCAGAGAGCTTGTAGTTTACACTCTCAACAACACTCAGCAGAAAGCTGTAGGCTTTGAACGTCCGAGCGAATTCTGGGAAGCTCTCGACAACGAATTACCTGAGCTTATCCTGCTCGACGTAATGCTCCCTGAAGAAGACGGACTGAAAATTCTGCAGAAAATACGCGCAAGCAAGCTCACACAGAATATTCCTGTTATTATGATTACAGCAAAAGGCAGCGAAATCGACAAGCTCAAGGGCTTTGACCTCGGTGCTGACGATTACGTATCTAAACCTTTCGGTATTATGGAGCTGCTCGCCAGAATCAAAGCAGTCCTTCGTCGTACAAAGCCACAGGAGAAAAAGGACGAGTACGAAATCGGACCGCTTTACGTATGTCCGCAAAAGCACCGTGTAAAGGTAAACGGCGAGAAAGTAAAGCTGACATTAAAAGAGTTCGAGCTCTTATGCCTTATGCTCGAAAACCGCGACATCGTGCTCTCGCGTGACCAGATTCTCGACAAAATCTGGGGCTATTCTTTCGACGGTGAAAACAGAACTGTAGATGTACATATCCGTACTTTAAGACAGAAGCTCGGCGACGCAGGCTCTATTATTGAAACGGTACGCGGTATAGGCTACAAAATAGGTGATGTACAATGAAAAAACGAATTTTGCTCAACATTTTTATAGCAACATTCTTCGTTTCTCTGATATGCGTCAGCGGTATTGCTGTTGCTGAATATCTGACTACACAGAGTATCTCCCACTTCTGGCTTTACTTCTCTGTTATTTTCATCATACCATTTGCGGTCACTTTCTGTGTGCAGAGCATAGTCAGCAAAAAGGTGATAAAACCGATTAACGACATCGACATCGAAAATCCGGGACACTCAGATGTGTACCACGAGTTTTCACCGCTTATCCGAAAAATCTGTTCACAGAACGCACGTATTACCCACCAGATGGAAGAAATGAAATACGAACATCAGGGCAGAGATAAACTCAGACGCGAGTTCACAGCAAACGTATCACACGAGCTGAAAACTCCGCTGACTTCAATCTCAGGCTATGCGGAAATTATCCGTGACGGAATAGCTAAACCCGAAGATACCGAGCGTTTCGCGGGTAAAATTTACGACGAGTCACAGCGACTCATCACACTTGTTCAGGACATTATTAAACTTAGCAACCTCGAAGAAAATGACATTGAGCGTGATTTTGAAACTATCGACCTCTACCTTCTTTGTGAAAGTGTTATCAACAGACTCGACTCGATAGCTAAGAAAAAGAACGTTGTGTTCACTCTTTCGGGTGACGGATGTACAATCTCAGGTGTACGCAAGATTATTGAAGAAATGGTTTACAACCTTTGCGACAATGCTGTTAAGTACAACAAAGACGATGGTACTGTCAACGTCGTTATCAGACAGTGTGTCGATGGTGTAGAGCTGTCAGTAAGAGATAGTGGTATCGGTATCCCTAAAGACGAAATTCCGCGTATTTTCGAGCGTTTTTATCGCGTTGATAAAAGCCACTCCAAAGAAATCGGCGGCACGGGACTGGGTCTTTCTATCGTAAAACACGGTGCGCTGTACCACAACGCGTCTATAAGTGTCGACTCCACATTAAACGAAGGCACAACCATAAAAATACTGTTTTAAACTATGCGGACAGAAAAGTTACTGTCCGCTTTTTTATCGACTTATTTTAAACATATTTAACATATTTAACATAGATTTAACATTTATCACTCTTTTATTTAACACGTCCTTGGCATAATCTAAACAAGGTTACAAAATTTTAACCTAGCTTTCTACAGAAAGTAGGCGAATCTATGTCAATAATCAACATTATCATGCTGTTCGGCGGTCTGGCGTTCTTCCTTTATGGTATGAACGTAATGAGTTCAGGACTCGAGAAAATGGCGGGCGGCAAACTCGAGAACGCTCTCTCAAAAATGACTCACAATCTGTTTTTGAGTATGCTCCTCGGTGCAGGTATCACCGTAGCTATTCAGTCATCATCAGCGCTGACTGTTATGCTCGTCGGTCTTGTTAACTCAGGTATCATGCACTTTGGCAGAACTATCGGCGTTATCATGGGTTCAAACATCGGCACCACCTTAACCACATGGATTACTGCTCTTGCAGGTATTGACGGCAACGGTAGTGTGTGGATGGATTTATTAAAACCTGCGAACTTCTCGCTTGTTTTCGCTTTTGTCGGCATTATTATGATTATGCTGTCAAAAAAGCAGAAGCGCAAGGATACAGGCGCGATACTTGTCGGCTTTGCTGTACTTATGGCAGGTATGGGTCTTATGGGCGATGCTATGGAGCCACTTTCCAACATGCCTGAATTCCAGCAGATGTTAGTTGCTTTCAATAACCCTATCTTAGGCGTAATCGTCGGTGCGGTATTCACAGGTATTATCCAGAGCTCTGCTGCATCAGTTGCTATCTTACAGACATTTGCTATGGCAGGCGGTCTTACATACGGTATGGCTATCCCGATTATCATGGGTCAGAACATCGGCACATGTGTCACAGCTCTTATCTCTTCTATCGGCGTTTCCAGAAACGCTAAGAAGGTTGCTGTTGTACACATCTCGTTCAACGTCATCGGTACGGTAGTTTGTTTAGGTCTGTTCTATGGCGCGAACGCTATATTCGACTTTGCTTTTGTTGATAATAATATTAACACATGGGGTATTGCGGGTGTGCACACAATATTCAACGTTGTCACAACTGTTATGTTATGTCCTTTCTGCAAGCTCCTTGAAAAACTCGCAAACGCTATCATCAGAGATGACAAAAAGGGAAAAGACGAAGATCCGCTGGGCGTACTCGACGACAGACTTCTCGCTATGCCTGCTTTCGCTATTTCAAAGTGCACAGCAATCACTATTGAAATGGCACAGCTTGCAAATGACAACATTAACCGCGCTATCTCTCTGATGAAACACTACGACAAAAAAGTTGTCGACAAAATAAACGAAACCGAAGAGCTTATCGACAGTTACGAGGACAAGCTCGCAAACTATCTCATCAAGCTCTCTAACGTCACTCTATCAGACGACGAAAACTGGCAGGTAACAAAGCTTTTACACACAATCGGTGACTTTGAGCGTATCGGCGACCACGCTATAAATCTGCTCGACACCGCGCAGGAGCTTCACGACAAGAACATCTCGTTCTCTGCTGAAACTTCACGCGAGATTGAAGTCATCACAGAAGCTCTGACAGAAATTCTCTACCTAACTACTGAGGCGTTCTCCGAGGGAGATATCGAACGCGCTAAACTCGTTGAGCCACTCGAAGAGGTTATCGACGAGCTCGTACTTCAGGCTCGTGCTAAGCACACAAAACGTATCCAGCAGGGCAACTCTCCAATGGTGCTTGGTTTCATCTTAACTGACTTACTCACAAACTACGAGAGAGTATCCGACCACTGCTCGAATGTCGCAGTAGTATTAATCGAAATCGACTCAAAACAGCTCGGTACTCACCAGTATCTCGACAGACTCAAGAGTGCTGACAACGTAGCATTCGCTGATACATACAACGAATACTTAAGCCGTTACAAAATCCACTCTGACGTATAAAGTAAAATAAAAAGGACTATGGTTTACGCCATAGTCCTTAATTTTTTGTAGAGTTTTAAATTACTGAGCTTCGCCTGTTTCTACTGTAGCTTTCTTTATTAAAAGCTCTTCAGCAGGCTTGTTTTCAGTTTCGAGTGGCTGTTCAAAAGCAACCTTCTCTTCACTTAACTTCTCGTTAGAAGTAACATCTGTTTTCTCTTCACTCTCGTGTGTTAAAACAACTTCGTGCTCGTCTTTGCACTCAACATTTTCTACGATGCAAGAAGGAGCGCTGTCTTTGAAGTAAAGCCATAAGCCAACACCGAGGATGCAAAGTAAAGTAAGTGAAGCGCCGTAGAAACCGCCGAAAAGTACTCTCATAAAGCTACCGAATGATAAACCGAAATCGATAGTTACTACGATATCGTAGATGAAGTTGAAGAAAGGCTTAAATACGAGTATAGCAGCAGGAACAAACCAGAGTTTCTTTGCGAAATCCTTAATCTTAGAATCGCTGAACTTGTCAAAGCACATTAAAACAGCGTAAGCGAGTAATAACACCCAAGCAAGTAAATTAATTACCTGTGGTATAGCAGCGAAATGAACATGATATTCAAACCAGTTATCAAACTTAATGTGAGCAAAGAATCTTACGAGATAGTAAAGACCCTGTGCAAGTACAGTAACTAATAAACCACCGAGTAAAACATAGTTGCCGATGTTCTTAGGAATAGCTGAGCTTATTTTTTCAGGTAGGCAGCCGTCGCACTTAAGTAAAACACCTGCGAAAATTGCTAAAACACCGATAAACATCATAAGTGCAGCAAAATACCAGAAAAGGTAACCTGCGTATGAATAACCAGGAACACCTACGCTGTAAGCCCAATGTGAAAAAATACTGCTATAATCAAAATCAGCGAAATAGTTGATGTTTGCAAACAGCACCTTAACACTGTAGCAGAATGTCTGGATAGTCAAAAGCAAGAGCAAGCTCGCTGTTGCTACCCAAGGAATAAATACTTTTTTATTCATTTTGTACCCCCATAAATTTATTTAAAGCAGAACTATTATACTACCTGAGTGTCGAATTTTCAAGATAAACATTCTTTGCTAATAATAAATCTATGAAGTCACCTATAAATGTATGATAAATTTCGCTTGCAAATTTATGCAACCACAGTTTTTTGTGGTATTTATAATTTTATCGTGTCACTTTTTAATATGCTTTTTCTGATATATGGCTGAAATTTATCGTCATAACACACGAAAAAATATGTCTTGTTTGTTAACAATATCAGAATTTATCTGCATTTTTTCTTTTATTGGCAAAGCCTGTTTATCGCGTTATTCACTTTTATGATGTGTTTTGTTGTAATGTTGTACAGTATTTTTGGACGGCAACTCAAAAGCTTGTGCCATTTACCTTTGAAATCGTATTATGCATAACTTTTACTCTTTATGCACATATATGCGAACTTTATGAACGCAAAGTAAACTATTAAAAATCGGGTTGTTTTCTATTATCTGCAGTGCTAGAATGTCGTCGACGGTTGCAAATGCATCTAAAATTCCGGAATATACAACCGCTGAAATTTCAAAATAAACAAATCGTTAAGGAGTGATTTGTATGAAAAAAGTATTAATCAGCACAGTCGCAGTATTTATGTCAGTATGTACAATATTCAGCACATCAACGCTCTGTGCATTTGCTGCAACAAATACTAAAACAGAAGGCAACATTATTTATTACACAGAAAACAACAACACTACAGGAATCAAGAGCATAAAAGAAAAAAACACGCTTTACTACGACTGTACAAACAACCAGAAAGCTGACGTGAACACAAAATTTCTGATGAAGCATCTGTCAACACCCGTACAGTATCAGGATGTTAACGGAAACAGCTCAACAATCACACCGCTTTCTGCGTGGGGTAACATAGCAGGTGCTATTTTTGAAAACGGCGGACAATATACCTGCACCCAGAACTACCACGAGTTTTACAGCCCGACTTGCAATACAGGCGATTTGGAGCACGTAAACGTCGCTGAAAAGCTCGCAAACGAATCTTCAACATCAAACGGTTCAGTACAGAAAGACAACTCAAGCTCAACAGGACTTTCTGTTGCGTCATCTTTTAAAGACCTCAGATATAAGATGTGTAAGCATATTTCTGACAGAATAGACCGTTATACACTCTCGCCAGAAGACATTCTCAGCCAGGGCGACTACTGTCCTGATGCACTCCCTGAATTCAACGACGATACAAATCGCGAAATAATCTACAATATCTGTACTTCTATCATCAGAGACGGCTACACCTGTAAATACGAGTACAACTCATACGGCGTGGCTTTCTACGACTTCGACCTTAAAATTTTAGATGTTCCAGGTATCGATTACACTTGTGATACAGACAAAATAAAAACAAGTTCAAGCGTAAAAGACTCAATTCTCAATACAACGAAAAACAACGCTCTGTATGACGTCAGCGCACAGACTACAACAGAAATGTCAAAATCAGAAACAATCTCTACTTCTATCACAAATTCTAACAGCTACAGCTACGAAGAAATGTTCGGAGGCTCAGTCGAAATCGAAAGCGGTATTGTAAAAGGTATTCTCGAGACATCAATAACTGCTGCACAGGCTTTTGAATCAGCCCGTACAAATGAAACAACGACAGTAAAATCATGAGCAAGTCTACAAAGACCGGCAAGACGCGACAGGTTATCGTCCCGCCGTATCGCATCGCGGTGCGAGATAAAACAAGGCAAAAGCGGGTGCCGCTCTTGTTGTATCCGCCGATTTCTGAAAAGGTGTGTCAAAGGCGATCTTTGTTGACAAACATACACGGTTAATATATACTTTATTAATAAATACTAAGGCGGTGCTATTATGAAAAAATTAGTTTCTTTGACTCTGTGCATTATTCTTTGTATAGGTGTTTTTATGGCAGCATCTATAAATACCGTAGCGATGGAAAAAGACGGATTTACATATACCGTAGAAGACCAAAAAGCTATAATCACCAGCTACACAGGAACTGAAACCGAATTAGTAATTCCTGCTTTAATTGATGGCTACGAAGTCACAAAAATAGGTAGTCTTGCTTTTTATCAGAACAGCAACATTATTTCAGTTGCCATATCTGATGGTATCAAAACAATTGATACAAAAGCTTTTTTTAACTGCCGTTCGCTTAAAAGCGTTATCATTCCGGACAGCGTTACTCACATCGGAGAGAGTGCTTTTTCTTACTGTATTTATCTTGAAAATCTTAGTCTGGGAAACGGAATTGATAAAATAAGCAACAATTGTTTTTCAAACAATACAAGACTTGTTGATGTTACTATTCCTGAAGGTGTAACTCACCTTGACGACGGAGCGTTTGAGGGCTGTAATCTTCTCAAAAGCATTTCACTTCCTACTACTCTGAAGAGTATTGGAGATTACTCTTTCGCCTACACTTACAACTTAAACAACATCGTACTCCCTGATGGTACTGAGCATATTGGCGTAGCTGCGTTTTCTTTCTCCAAACTACGCGAAATAGCTCTGCCAACTTCTGTAGAAACTGTTGCCGACTCAGCGTTCTACAACTGTAGTTCGCTAGAAGCAATTACGCTGAACGAAGGTTTGACATCTATTGGCAGAATGGCATTTGACGGAACAGCTGCTAAATCACTTTTTATTCCTTCTACTGTAGAAGAAATTGGCGACTATGCGTTTGGATTTGCATACGATGATAAAGAATTTGATTATTATCCGATTACAGGATTTTCAGCTATTTGTGTCAGCCACAGCTACGGCGTAGAATATTGCGAAGAGAAAAATATCCCTTATACTCTTAAAAACGATCAGCAAGATATGCTTTTAGGAGATGTTGACGGTGATAACGATATAAATGTTGTAGATGCAACTACAATTCAGATGCACATAGCCAAATTAACAGTTATTCACAACAACAGACTCGTTTGTGCTGATACAAATAAAGATGGGGAGATTTCTGTTATGGATGCAACACGAATTCAGTTATTCATAGCAAAACTTATACCTGAACTTTAATATATAAGGCAGATATTTTGAGTCACATATCAGAATACCTGCCTTTGTTTTATTTATGCTATAAAAATATCGCCATATATTTTACTATAAACTATTTTAATACATCAGATTTAGTGCTATAATTATAAATCATTTGGCTATAATTTTGATAATTTCAAGGAGAACTCAATGAAAAAGAGAAATATTATTTGCTTTATCATTTTGGTGCTATCTATTATTGCTTTTGTTACATACGATCAATACAGAGAAAAAACTGACGATGTCATTGCGCCGGTTATTACAGCAGATAGCGACACTATTACAGGTAGCGTTAAAATTACAGACGAAGAGCTCCTTTCAGGTATGAAAGCATATGACGAAATATCAGGTGATGTAAGTGACACTCTTATTATTGAGAAAAAGTCCGATTTTATCAAGGAAAACGAGAGACTTATTTCATATGTAGCTATTGACGAAAGTATGAATGTCGGAAGATATGAACGAACACTTATTTATGATGACTACTCTGAACCAAAATTCGTGCTCAGCAAACCCTTGAGTTATGTTGTCGGCACAAGAATCGATATACTGGAAAACATAAGTGCTGAAAGTTCACTGGACGGAGATATTTCACAACAAATCAGATATGGTCTTGATTCTGTTATTGATAATATGAAAGTTGGCAAATATCCTGTAGAGTTCAGAGTAACTGACAGTTGCGGTAACACCTCATATCTCAACACAGAAATAGAGATATATGACAGCTCCTATTCAGGTATTAAAGTAGAGTTACATAAATATCTGACATACATTCCAAAAGGAGCCAGATTTAACAAGCTAGCTTACTACAAAAGTTCAAATATTGAAGGTAATGTATACGCCGTTTCAACTGTAAATACTAAAGTTGCTGGAACCTACTATGTAGATTACTATGTCAACGGAGTAAATGCTAAAGGCAAGAGTCGTCTTATAGTTGTTGTATATTGATTGAAATTTACTAGTATATTAACAAAGAGTGAGCAAAAACAGCCCCTCAAAAATTGATAAGGATATGCTGACTCACTCTAAAGGAAGGCTAAAACTATGTTTGAAACAAACAACGCAAAAACAACTGATAGAATATATTGCGTAGTACGAGATGTTCTTAAAAACTGGCAAGGTATAATTTGTATAGCAATTTCTGCTGTTTTGATTACATACATAGTCGTTTCATTGTGTTACACCCCTGCATATACATCGCGATGCACTATGGTTATCTCCGCCAAGGAAAACAGTACAGGTGCATACACCAATGTCACAGAAACAGAGAAGCTTACAAACACTATAAAAGCTGTTATTGATAGTAGTATTTTGAAAAAATTAACAGCTGAAAAAATCGGCGAAAGTAGCTTTAACGCTACAATCAACGTAGATGTTGTTCAAAACACAAATTTACTTGAGGTATCCATCACAAGTCCAAGCCCTCTGACTTCTTTTAAACTGCTTAACGCTTCTCTGGAGCTCTATCCGGAAGTTTCAAAAGATGTATTAGGCAAAATTGTAATTCATATATTCGAGGAGCCAAACTTTCCCTCCTCACCTTCCAATGCATTCATTTACAAAGAATCCATATGGTACGCTTTTATGTTTTCTATTCTGATATTTGCAGCAGCTGTTTCTATGTGCTCTCTGTATTCAGGCACTGTAAAAAGTGAATGGGAAATATCAGACACACTCGATGCGAAACTGCTTGGTGTGTTGTATCACGAATCAACTTACAGAAATTTCAGAGCACGATTACATAACAAAAAGAAACAACTGCTGGTTGGAGCACCTTCGGTTAGTTTTGCCTTTAGTGAAACCATTAAAAAAATATGCACTAATATTATACATTTTCACAAAAAGAATGGTGGCAATACAATTTTGATTACTTCCTACGATAAGAATGAAGGCAAGTCTATCGTGTCTGCTAATTTAGCCACCGCTCTTACTAAACGTAAAAATAGTGTCCTGTTGATTTCGGGCGGAGAGTCCTCTTCACAATTACTGAAAACACTTAATATCACTATTACAGACGAATACTTCGAGTATACGGTTGATAATTTATCCGATATGATATATAGAAAAGAAAGTTCTCTGCTCAGCATTTTAGCGATACCGGATAATAAAAGAAAGTTGTTGAATTTTTCGACTTATCACATAGCCAATAAATTCAGTGATTTCATAGAATGGGCGAAGAATAATTATGACTACGTTATAATTGATGGCAGTAGTGCTCATGGCAACTCAAACACTGAATACTATGCAAAAATATCAGATTTTTCTCTGTTGGTAGTAAAACAAAACCATTCGAAAATTACACACATCAATGATACTATTGATATGCTAAATCGCTACTCAAGTGGTGTTTCAGGAATAGTATTTAATGATGTGTATTCGTCAATTGCTGTTATCAATTCAAGCTATCACAGCTACGGCAAATACAGTAGTTACGGAAAATACGGCAGCTATGGTAAATACGGCAGATACGGTAAATATGGAAAATATGGCAGTTACGGCAAATACGGTGCTTACGACAATTACGCGAGCACCGAGATTTCCGATAGCAGTAAGGAGGGTGAAAATGAACTCAACTGAAACTACAAAGAATAACAATGGAGAATCCTTTGAGCAATTCAGTTTTTTTATAAGATATTTTAAAAGCCTTCCTAAAATGTGGCCTTTGGTTGTAATTCCGATAATTGTGTGTGTGTTGATAATCTTGCTTGTCGCAAATCATAATTATGTACCAATGTATACAGCTTCTACAACTTTTACTGTTAACATTAAAGACGAACAAGTTATCAGCAATCAAACGGCTTTTTATGATAATGTCGCCGCAGAACAAATGGCTCAGACCTTCCCATATATATTGACAAGTAATCTTCTTCAGAGAAGAGTAGCAGCTGATTTAGGTACAGCTCTTACTTCTTCTATTAATGCAAGTGTTGTTGAAAACACAAATCTGCTTACTCTTTCAGTAAGTGATCCGGATCCCCAAAAAGCTTACGACACTTTAAATGCGGTTATTAAAAACTACCCACCTATTTCTGAACCTATTGTTGGTAAAGTCACCTTAAACATCCTTGATGAAACCGGAGTTCCAACTACGCCGGATAACCCCAAAATTTTTCACCAGCAAATATTATGCGGTTTTCTGCTTGGCTTAATTATAGCCTTTATGTGGACTTTACTGGTCTTTTCTATTAATAGAACAGTTGCATCTGAAAATGATATTAAAAAGGAGTTTGGTCTTGACAGTCTGGGTAGTATACCTAAAATAAAAAACAAAAAGCGCTCATCAAAAATATACAGATATCATCTTATCACAGATTCTGATATGACGCAGGTGTTGGGCGAATCTTTCAGAAAAACAAGAAACAAGATTGAATATATAGCACATCAGCAAAAAATCAAAAAAATACTTATAACAAGTGCTTCAGCAGGTGAAGGAAAGAGTATGTTTTCTGCAAACTTGTCTATTTCACTTGCACAAGCCGGAAACAAGGTCACCCTTATCGACTGCGATGTCAGACATCCAACCGGACGAATGATTTTTAAAATAGATCCGGGTTACGGTTTATCTGATTATCTTAAAGGGGATTTAAGTATGGAGGAATATATTGAGAGTTCGAAAACCGATATATTAAGCAAAGGCGAACACCTGACTTTCTTTGCAGGAGGATCAGCTGTCTCGGACGGTACCGCCTTACTCTCTTCGCAAAAAATGGATAAACTTATCGAATACG
Organism: Ruminococcus sp.; assembly: GCA_017380355.1. Taxonomy (GTDB): domain Bacteria; phylum Bacillota; class Clostridia; order Oscillospirales; family Acutalibacteraceae; genus Ruminococcoides. The sequence continues at coordinate 17,702 of JAFOED010000055.1, forward strand.
CTGAAAAGGAATCTGACTATGTAATACTTGATAGTGCACCGGTCGGTATTCTTACCGACTCTGTTGTTCTCTCAAAAAATGTCGATGCGTCAATCCTGATTATCAAAAATGATTTTTCTCGTGTTGATATTATCAATGATGCTATTGAACATTTGTGTGAAAATGATATTCAGATTATCGGAGCTGTTTTTAACACAGCAAATAACTAAACTATTTCAGGACCAACTAAGATGATTGATATACACTGTCATATACTTCCTCAGTTTGATGATGGAGCTAGAAGCCTGGACGAAGCCTTAGAGATGGCTGTTTTAGCACATAAAAGTAAAGTCAATACTATCGTCGCTACTCCACATTGTAACGTACCGGGTGAGGAAAACAACTATTACGACGATAACTACAAAAAAACATTTTGTAAACTTAGCGAAGCTTTAGCTGAAAACTCTATTCCAGTAAGGTTGATTCCCGGCATGGAGGTTTTCGTGACTTTCGATTTGCCAAATCTTATAAAAGATGGGAAAGTCACAACCATTAACCACAGCCGCTACATTCTTTGTGAGTTTGGCTTTTCAGAAGACCCTGAATTTATCGAACTTATGATAAAACGCATAAAAGAACTCGGTCTAGTTCCGGTTATCGCCCATCCCGAGCGTTATGAAATCGTAAAATATGACCTTGATTTTGCGAAAGCAATGGTTGAGGCCGGTGGTTTATTGCAGGTAAACAAAGGTAGTTTCAAGCAAGCTTTCGGTCGTACAGCACAAAAATGCGCCTACGAACTGTTAAGCGAAAATCTTGTCAGCGCCATAGCCAGCGATGCACATTATAGTACATTCCGTACTCCATTTATGCTTGATGTAAAAAAAGAGCTCGAAAGCATCTGCGATACAAAAACACTCTTTACAGATAACCCTTTTAAAATTTGCTCGGATATTATAATCTAAAAATACCCTGTTAGGATTTTTCCTGACAGGGTATTACTATTTATAAAACTTATATTTGATTTTACGCAAAAATCTACTCAATGCAAAATATGTTTTCATTGCAAAATACCTGAATTTTATATTTCTAATCCATATCTTGCTATAAAATTTCCAAATAAAAGTTGATGTATCTTTCCACTTTCGTCTTCGCTTATATTTTGTTACAACTCCCTTGACACAGCTATATGGCACAGGACCCTCAATCACAGACTGAGCATCACCAACAAAGTATAAATCATCGCCATCTACTTTATAAACTCTGTGCAAAATATAATCACCATTACTTCTTACATATAAAGCGATATCCCCTTTGCTAAGCTTGTTTTCAGGCTTTTCAAGATAGACCCATGATTTATTGCTAATCAGAAAAGGAGCCATACTGGAGCCTGTGACAACAGAAGACACACCTTTGCCCTTAGAGATAATAGAGCATAAGGCGTTCATATATTCAGCTGTATCAATTTCTCTTAACGGTTTATCCCTCATCTTATCACCACTGTTTTAGTAAAGCACCCACATCTATGGCGTATTATTTTTAATCTTATAGATTTCAAACAGTTTGCTTCGCTTTTTGCCTATGTGCATAGATTCAATAACAACACTGACTTTATGACGCTCTTTACCTAACAGCTGAACTAGAATTCTATGTATCCACGCAACCGGTAATAAAACAGGATATTTCTTTGCATAAGAATATCTTTCAGTCAGATTCTTTCTGGAATGAAAAATCGTCTTTAAAATCCCGTTTTTCTCATTTCTTAGCATCGAGAAAGAAAATGCGCCACTCAATATGTGCGCGTCAGAAGCTCTGCCATATATCCCACTTGAAAGGACATCATCAAGCAATAGAGTTTCGTCTATTTCTATTTTACTCCAATTTTTGTTGCTTTGGAATCGTTCTATATCTTTACAAAGATAATTCTTACCAATCTTGAATATTGCAGCAGCATAATACTGAGCATTTACACTCACACAGCCTGAGTACAGTTTATCCCAATCAATATAATCTTCATATTTACCAGAAAAGAGAATTATGTCGCAAAACTGCCGTATTCCGACACCGCTACTTGTAAAATGCTTCAGACTATGCAAAATAAGGTATAGTAAGTTCTCGGTATAATTGAAAGTCCTGATGTCAACAGAGTTGATATTTATTAAGACTCCATTATCATAAACATTACTGAACAAATCATTGTAGCTTTTATAAAAGCTTTCGTCATGAACAAATAACTTTTTATGTAATTCAATATTTAGCTGCTGGTCGTTTCTGAAAGTAAGGTGATCTTCACAATTATTAACAGTATCATCTGGTAAAAATCCGTTATCGTTCAAAACCTTAACACATGTTTGGAAATCTCCGTCAGACACCAGTATGTCTTCATCAGACGATATACGCAAATCGGGTTTCGGATAAACAAAACTGCAAACAATCCCTTTGAATATCATCGGACTGATATTTTCAGCTTCGAAATCTTTATACAAGCTGAGGATACACTCAGTTTTCTCGATTTGTCTGTAAAACAAAAAACGAACCCTGCTTTTCACTTCATTAAGATTGCTTTTGTCATAAGGATATGTAGCATACAATTTGTCAAATATCAGCGGTAAAAGTTTGTGTTTTTCTGCCAAATTAAAAAGCTCAACATACTCTGATAAAGATATAGGTGATTTCACGTCGAATTCTCGGTTGTTGATGGCTGCATTCAGTACATCTAGAAACAACAAATTGATTGACACAAAATCACCACCCTGATTTATTTGCAAAGCAAATTAATAATATTATTATAATACTATGATGTTAAAAATCAAGCATTTAAAAACACAATCCAGTAAAAACTAACCCCTGTTGCAGTACAAGCGTACAACAGGGGGCGTTTTTATTTATATTTGTTTTCGAAAATATTTGTCAAACTATACACAGCTATTAATCTGTGCGTTTCAACCAAATCTCGTAATTATTTTTTAGCAGTAATAGTATCAGAGTATGCAATTCTGAGAATTCCATCAGCATCTCTGTACATTACGAATGCTCGAGCTATCATCTCGTCACCAAGCTCAACCCCTGTCTTTGTTATGGAGTGTGAACCAGTGCTTGTCTGATATTTCTTAGCTGGTACAAACTGGGTGACACCTCTGTCAAGTGTGCCTACTACAAATGTAGATTCGCTGTAGTTGTTCTTATCTGCAAAGAGCACACCTGCACTGATGAAAGTAAATTCGGATTTCTCAGGTACACTCCATGAGAAGAATATGGTGTTGCTATCGCCGAGAGTAGTGCTGTCTATACCGGCATTTACCAGAACATCATAATCAAGTTTCAGAGAAGTATTGGAAACATACATTGCTGTAAGCTCTGTATCCTTGTAAGGATAGAACTTATACTCTGCATCGTAGCTTTGGATGTTACCGTCTGCATCCTCCCAATGTGAGAACATCTGTCCATTTGGAGCAGCATTTGCGGTAACAGTTATGGACTTGTATGCAAGATACTTGCCATCGGTGTTGACACCTGCAGACTTGGTTACTGCTCCGCCGTTTACTGTGATATTGACATAAACATCCTTTACCTCCCAGATAGGACGAACAGTTACATCCTCGCCCTGAACAAGCAGTTCTCTGATCTCTTCTTCCGTGTGATCCCACTGGGCGAACTCGTAACCCAAGAAAGATGGATCCTCTGGGAATACGATATCGCTGTCAGGTGAATAGTATTGGATGTCGATAATCTGGTTGCTCTTGTCGTTTCTGAAGGTAACTGTGTTCATACCATCCAAATCAACCTTAAACATAGCAATCAGTACATCATTACCTGTTATGTAGAAGGTGTAGGTACGCTCTGTGGTAAGGATATCACCTGTAGTAGCGTTTATCCAACCAACAAAAGTGTTGTCGTTGGTGGTTTGGGCTGTTACCTTTACCTGTTTGCCAAAATCCATATGATGATTGTAGTAATGCTTACCCAGAGGACGAGCAATACCGTCATCAACACTCATCAGAATATCAGTACCACCGGATACCTTCAGTTCTAGATAACCTGATGTATCATGATCTATCGCAGTCTCATCGTACTGAGCTGTAATTGTGAGGTTACCTGTGATGTTGCTGAAGTCCTTGTTCCAGCCTGCGAATGTGTATGTGTAGTACCCATCAGCAGGTCTTACAGGGGCAACAGGTGCCACAGCAGACTCACCGAGTTTTACAGACTGAGTATCAATTACTGTACCATCATAATCTTTGAATGTTACTGTGTAAGATGGAAGGTACGCAGTATTGGACACTTCTGTAGACTGAGGAAGAACCGCAGTGTTTGCATAATTCTGTGTTGAAGGTGTTGCTACATAACCTGGGAAGTATCCCATTGTATCACGAATTGTTTCATAATCTGCAAAGGTAAGGTTACTATTAATATTCCAGTTCCACTGCTTTATAGCATTTGACCACATACGATCGATAAGGCTGTAGAAATACTTGCCTTTATTAGCAGAGGTTGATTCATCCCGTACACCGTTCCACATCTCTACTTCTGTGTTAACTGCAGCGTTATCACACCATACCATAAAGTAACCGCCCTGAAGCTGGTTATTTGTGAGCTCATACTTAGTTTTATTATATCCGCTGAGCAATCCTGGTGTCCACTCGTTGTAAATAGCGTCTTCGGTATTTCTATAGAAGCCCCACCAATTGTTACTTGGGTCACGGGCATCTTTACCCCAATCAGGATATTTTGACAAATCAGTATAGTCTGGATGATCGAAATATCTGAGCACATAATATGTCCAGAAATTTATACCACCATATACTGTTCTTCCACTATCAACCCATTGGCTTGGAGGTGCTGTATAGGAGCCGTCTGCAGTCCAGATTACAACCTCAATATCACTATCAAGCTGTGCGTTGGTTTGGAAAATCTTTGAATAATTATCAACTGTCGTCTTGCGATAGAAGAAATCATTATATACTCTTGAAGTATAATCGTGTTTTTTCAATACCTTATTAACGTCATTGATGTAATTATACACGTCAGTATATGTGTAACCACTGCTCGGATACAAACCAAGCTCGTCGCCACCAATATTGAACTTTGTACTTCCTGCATAAACCTTAAAGAACACAGCCATATCGTTATACATAGCGAATGCGAGATTCTTTACTGAATTGTTAGCAAGATTCAATGCTGAATAACCATTATTGTAATGGATTGTGTTAGGTAATGTATAAGTTGTGCCATTATACTTGAAAGTTTTGATAGAAGTGTTGCCTGCAGCAACCTGTTCAGCATAGGTCGTTGTAATCCAATCAACGTGAGCAGGTGTATCAAATGATGGGATAATATCAATATGATATTCCTTAGCAGTTTCGCAAATCTCGATAAGCTCTGCAGTTGTAAGATATCTGCCAGCATCAGGATCCGCACCACCGCTGTAATTCCAAGATTGCTTTCTGCTACCGATTGCCCATGAGAAGTCATTTCCTGACATTCCGTCAAGCTTGATTGTGTTTTCATCCCAGATATCTGAACGGAAACCACCGTCTTCTGACATATGGAATTCAAGAGCGTTGTAACCCATCCATGACATCTCAGCAATATAGTTTTTGATCCAATCCTTTGTCAGATACTTTCTTGCAACGTCAAGATGAACTATACGGTCTTTTGTATCAGGTTTATCCTGTGTTGTGAAGCCCTTGATTGCGTTTGTGCCAGCCTTACGGAAGTGTTTCTGGAGAGTGTTGAGACCATAGAGGAGGCCGTCAACATCCTTAGAATAAACCTTTGCATTTTCAGCAACTTCCAGCTTGTATTCCTCGTCGCCGTAGCTGTAGCTGGAATTTACATAGATAAGAATGTCGCCGTCTGTAGCGTATTTCTCAAGACCCCAAACGATTTCCATCGGCTCTGCAGATGGAAGACTGTCAGCTGCGAACTGGCTCTGTACAAGCTTCACAGTATCTACAACCTTATCTGAAGGCTTTGAGGACTCGTTTGTGGTTACAATATAGAATTTGCTGTCTTCTGAGAGTGCAAAATTCTTGTTACTATTTGCAGTAAATGTATCTGCCAGAACACCAAGTGAGCTTGTGTCTGTTCCTACAACAGTAGG
>JAFOED010000056.1 GCA_017380355.1 Ruminococcus sp.
ACAGCATTTCACCGAAGAATCAACGAACAATTTATGAATAACACCACTTTTCTTTTCAATTTTTCGTGACAAAAAACGCACCACAATGTGGTGCGTTTTTTTGATCTTTAATTTCGGCGCAGGGCTTCAATGGGTGTCTTTGCGCCAACTGTATCGAGATTTGTGAACTCAGTAACAGTACCAGTAGAACCAAGAACGCCGTTAGCCTTAGTTGTGTTAAGAGCATATGTACCAATAACCTTACCAGAAGCATCAGCAATAGCAACACGGATAGCGTTCTGGAGAACAGCACCATCAACAGGAGTGATAGCTACGTTTGTGAGCTGAACCTTAGCTGTTGGCTCTGCAGCAGAACCTGTTGAAAGCTTGAAGAATACTTTCTCTGAATAGTAAGCTGTTGACTGAGCACCACCGATTGTAGCTGCTGTTTCGCCTTCAACTGAACCATCTTTCCAAGCGTAGTTACCTGACTCACGAGCTTCAACTGTTACGAAGTTAGCAGCTGTTGCCTGGTTCTGAGATACTGGCTGGAGATCTCTAACTACTGTGTTAGCAATAACCTTTGTGCCTTCATCATTTGGATCGTCAATAGCGTCTAAGAGAGCGTTATGTGACCAGTTAGGGTCTGTGTCTGTCTTGATAACAAGACCAGAAGCAGCTGTTGTCTTAAGATTAAGACCTGATGCTTCTGCATTTGGGTTAGCAGCGAACCATGCGAATGTTGCAGAACCAAGAGCTACGAGAGCAACGAGGAGCATAGCAACTGAAGACAATAAAGCCTTCTTTCTAAATGTTGTGTTTTTCATGAGAAATTCCTCCTTAAATTTTATCCCCCAAAAACACGTAGGGGATTGTTTAATAAATAATATATCGACCGCTTAAGCGGTTAATACCATAGGTGTACAAGATTGAAACAGATTACAGTTCTTCATCCTCTACATTGAAGAACCACTGCATCTTAACATAACCACCCATAATGTCATTGATACACTCAGGGTCGTTACCTTCAATCCAAGTGACGATTGTGTACTTAACTGTTTCGCCAGGCTTGATGCCTTCTGTGAGGTCGTTGAGAAGAATATAATCTTCGAGGTTTAAGTCTTCCCCACCTTCAACGAATTCAAAGTTAACAACTTCTTCGAGTGGACTACCATCACGGTTTTTCTGAGCATAAACTGTAGGCTCACCGTTCTTATAGATAAGAACACGGAGTGCTTCGTCAGCGTTCTTCGCAATACCAGTGAACTTCAGTGTGCTCTCGTAATCAAGAGTTTCAGTACCTGAGTTTGTCAGATAGAAGGTGTAAGCAAGGTAGTTTTCACCGTTGTGCTCACCATCTTTCTCGGTATCGAGGTTTGTTGGGAGCCAATCATATGTAATATTAGTAACTTCAGTTACGTTTTTAGCAGAAAGCTGGAGCTTAGGGCTTTTTGCGCTTCCGTCATCTTTGAGGCTTTCGCTGATGACAATACCTTCTTTAGCAGCGCCGTTTTCAACAGAGATAACGAGATCACCGATAGTGGTAAGTAACCAGGAAATGAACCACAAGAGAAGTAAAACAGCAACAGAAACACCAAGAATTATACCCAAGCGGCGCTTCCATCTTACAGTACTAGCAAGTTGCTTACTGTCTCGACGAGCTGAATAGCGGTTAAACACACGGCTTGAACCTGCGCGGGAAACCTGTACTGTGCTCTGGTCAGTAAGTTTCTCTAACTGTTCAGGAGTGAACGGCTCCGGAGTATTAACTTTTTTCTTTCCAAAAACTGGCATAGGAGCCACCTCCGAAAACTTTATGTATAGGAACTAAATTCTGTGTTAAAAACTATGTTCAAATTAAGCGAATGGAATGTTTTCCTCGTCTGTACCTGAGAAGAGGAGCTTAACTGTTAAATTAGAGCGCTGAACGTCGTCGTCACACTGTGGGTCATTACCCTCTGCCCAAACTCGGATTGTAACCTTTTTAGGTTCGAGTTCGTTTAAGTGGAAAAGACGAGTGTCGTTAGAGTATCTCATCGGAACAGCAAGATCAAATGTGTTCTGACCGTTTACTGCAGAACCAACCTTGTTAGGTTCGTAGATAGCAGTTGTGCCATCTTTTTCAAAGCCGACACGAACAGCCTGTACAACCTCAGCTTTAAGTCCTGTTTCAGTAGTAGTAACTGAAGTACCTTGCATATCAGGAGCATCATCGGATGAGAGATGAACCCACATATCAGTTGAAGAAATGAAGTAACAATCAAACTCGAGGAAAGTGTCTCGTCCAGCAACACGAGTTGAACCCTGCTCAGATTCAAAGTTAATGCCGTTACGTGTAGTAACAGGGTCGAGAAGCTGGTCAGCAAGAGTATAGTTACCGTTAGCTGCTAAATACGAGTTGATCATCTCATTAGTGATGGTCTTCTTATATTCTTCAATAGCTGGACCGTGGTCTACCATATCGACACGAAGGTCAACACCAGTAGTAATATCCATCTGGATATTCTCAACACTTGCAAAGCTGTTGAGCGTAAACCACGCCAGAGTTGATGTAATCAAAACCAGAAGTGCGATAATGCACAGCATCATTGTGGTCTTGCGTTTGATTCTGACCTGGGCTTTGTTAAGTTTGTCAATTTCCAACAGGAGCTGCTGTTGAGTTTTGTCCATAACAATCACCATTTATTATATATTAATAGTATAGAGTCGAATTAAGTGTTAAAAAAGCAACGACAAGGTGTATGTATACACTATGACATACTTTACAATATAACACTTGTAATTATATATCAAGATTTGGTAAAAAGCAATAAGAAAAATTAACGATGTGTTAACATTATAGAGCAATTTTTGGCTATTTTGACACATATAGTTCTAATTCAGAATTTAAATCGTCTATTTTGTAATAAAAAGCCATCTCACTTGTGCACAACGCACAAAACGTGCACAATATTTTCGGCACTTTAATTAAAGGGCATTTTCAGAAGCTTATTTATGCGAATAAATTGCCAGAACCCCTTGAAACCGCATAGGAATCACGATACAATAGATTTACGTAAAGGAGCACTGATATGAAATATACTTCGTTGTCATCATACTTAAAAAGTAAATATGGTGAAAAGTACTTCAAACTAGCACTGAGTTGTGCTGTCACCTGCCCTAATCGAGATGGTGTCTGTGGTGATAAAGGGTGTATTTTCTGCTCGCTTAAAGGCTCAGGAGATTTCGCACAAAGTGCTTTGCTTGATATAGATACACAAATTGAGCGTGCGAAAGACCTTGTGAAACGTAAAAACGAAAACGACAAGTACATTGCATACTTTCAGGCTTTTACTTCTACTTACGGAGATATTGATTATCTTCGTGAGAGTTTCTATAAAACGATAAAACGTGACGACATAGCTATTCTATCAATAGCTACTCGTCCTGATTGTTTAAACGATAAAATTATTGAGCTTATTAAAGAAATGAACTCTATTAAGCCTGTTTGGGTAGAGTTAGGACTTCAGAGTGTACACGAGACCACAGCTCAGTATATCAGACGAGGATACAAAACTGAAGTTTACTTCGAAGCTGTAAGGAAGCTAAAAGAAATTGGTGTGCATGTTATCACCCACGTGATTCTTGGTCTGCCGAATGAAACAAAAGAAATGATGATTGAGACTGTAAGACAGACAGGTAAGGTAACTGATGGTATAAAACTACAATTACTGCATGTACTTAAAGGTACTGACCTCGAAAAAGAGTACGCAGACGGCAAGTTTGAGGTGCTGAGTTTAGAAGAATACTCAGATATACTATGTGAATGTATCAGCGTATTACCAGAAAATGTAGTAGTTCACAGATTAACAGGTGATGGAGAAAAAAACACGCTTATTGCTCCGCTATGGACTAAAGACAAAAAGCGTGTACTAAACTACATTAATCACAAAATTGCAACGTATGAAAAATAATACTTGATTTTTTCAGACAAGTTAGATATAATACAAAGGCACGTGATTCGTGCCATATATGTAGAGTTGTCCGAGCGGCCGAAGGAGCAGCACTGGAAATGCTGTGTACCTTTCAGGTACCGAGGGTTCAAATCCCTCACTCTACGCCAAAGAAAAAAGGAGTACCACTCAGGTACTCCTTTATTTTTTATCCAATTTTATTTTGTAAACAAAATATCGAAAAACTCGTTGTAATCAGAAATAGTATAATCGCACAAATCAGAATCAGGATGATTACCATCGCGGCTAAAAAGACAGGTAGTTATTCCTGCATTTTTACCACCTTGCATATCTGACGTAAGGCTATCACCAAGAATAATTACTCTTTCTTTGTCTGTAACCCCGAGTTCATCGAAAATATAATCAAAAAACTCTTTATCTGGCTTTTTATAACCAATCTGTTCAGAAATGAAAAGTCCGTCGATATAATCTTTCACTTCGCTTTGAGCAAAGCGACCTGTCTGAGCTTTTGTCAGACCGTTTGTAGCTAGATAGATTTTGCAATATTTACTGAGTTTTTCTACGAACTCTTCTGCGCCATCTAAAAGAAATGGACTACGAGAAAGATTTTCAAGATAAATATCGTTAACCGCTACGCAATCTATATCTTCCACACCAATTGCACTAAAGAACTCTTCAAAACGCAATGATTTCAATCTCTCTCGGGTCACTTCTCCCCTCTCAAGCGCTTTCCACAACTTCTGATTAATCGCGCTATAGAGCTTAAGTCGCTCTTGTGTATATTCAACACCAAAAGTGTTCAGCATTCCTTCAAACGAATGTGCTTCGGCTTTCTTGAAATCAAATATCGTTTCGTCCGCGTCAAGCAATACGATGTCAAAACGAGTGTTAATATCTGAATTATTCAAAAGCTCTCCCCTTTTCATCAAACACATCAACACGAGTAATATCGTAGTAAGGCTCAACAGAGTATTTCTCAAAAAACGCTTTTACAAGCAGTGTCGGATTAATGTTCGTTGTGCTACCTGCAGGAAGAGTAACGCGGATAACTACGTCATTTTCGGTATCGTAGTGCTTAGCGTCTTTGAAGTACTCTTTGATGTCGATTTTCTTAATCCCCTTCTTAGTCTTTTTATCTACTAAGATTTCATCAGAATTAAGCATTTCCTGAAGTTTAGTGTATAATTCTTCTACAGAATATTCATCGCAAGACAAACGCATCTTAAATTTAGCAGAAGCTATAGCACCCGGTTTCATTTTAGGCTCTGTAACATCAAATACAGAAAGTCCGTTTGGCAGGCACTTATTAAGCTCGTCTTTAATCACATCAAGCTTTAAGTTATCGTCGAGAATACGCATATCCATACTTTCTCGCTCGCCACGAAAGCCAAGTGACAGAGGAAGTGCAAAAGTGATATACGGATGCACATTAAAACCCTCAGTGTGCCACACAGGAAGTCTGCTCTTCTGAATCGCGCGAATCATAACGCGGTTTAAATCAAGGTGTGAAATATAACGACACTGGTCGTCTTTCTTAAACCAAACTCGAACGTTTTTCAAAGCAGACACCTCCTTTATGCTTCATAGCACCACAGTTAGAGCATTTTTCTCTACAATGTGGTGTAGTCTGATTATCATAAGCTTTTTTGCACTCATTAATAAGGAATTCTTTAGTAACAGAATAGTCGATATGATCCCACGGAAGAATTTCAGTAAACTCACGTCTGCGGTTAGCATAAAAATGTGGGTCGATATTGCACTCAGAGAAAACTTCGAGCCAATTTTCAAGCGAGAAGCAATCGCTCCATCCATCAAAGCGCATACCTTTCTCGCACGCTTTAAGTAATACTTCACCGAGTTTTCTATCGCCACGTGCAAATACAGCCTCCATAAAGGATGTATCAGCATCGTGGTAATTGTATGAAATTTTCTTTGTAGTCAAGTTCTCACGGATGTGAGCCTGCTTTTCGTGGATAGTATCAATGCTATCCTGCGGCTCCCACTGGAACGGAGTAAAAGGCTTCGGTACAAATGAAGATGAAGAAACAGTAACTCTGACACCCTTACCCTTTGGACGATTTTCTGCCTGATAGAAAGTACTTACTACTTTCTGACCGAGGTCAGCGATACCTTTGACGTCATCGAGTGTTTCTGTTGGCAAGCCAATCATAAAGTAAAGCTTGACAGTAGAGTAACCACCATTAAACGCAACCTTACAAGTATCGAGCAGCTCGTCCTCTTTGACGTTCTTATTAATAACATCACGCAGACGCTGTGTGCCAGCTTCTGGAGCAAAAGTAAGTCCACTCTTTCTGACAGACTTAATCTTAGATAAAATATCTTCAGTAAAACCATCAACACGAAGTGATGGAAGTGATAAGCTGACGTTTTCGTCAACTGACCAGCTTGAGAGTTTCTCAAGAAGCGGTACTATCTGTGTGTAATCACTAGAGCTAAGCGACGAAAGTGAAACTTCATCATAACCTGTGTTTCTACACAAAGTATGACACTGCTCATTAATACAATCAACAGACTTCTCACGTACAGGTCTGTACAGGAAACCTGCCTGACAGAAACGACAACCACGGATACATCCACGGAAGATTTCTTCGACAGCTCTGTCGTGTACAATCTCAACATTAGGAACAACGAAATTATCAGGATAATAGGAGTTATCCATATCCATCATAACACGTTTTTCGATTTTCTCAGGTACGTTTTCGAATTTAGGAGCAAAAGACTTAATTGTTCCGTCTTCGTTATATAAAACCTCATAAAGAGCAGGTACGTAAACGCCTTTAATCTGAGAAGCAAGAAGTAAAAACTCCTGCTTTGTCTTACCGCTTTTTTTGCATTCTCTGAAAAGCTCGATAACTTCAAGGTCAACCTCTTCACCATCGCCGATAAAGAAAATGTCTACAAAATCAGCGACAGGCTCAGGGTTACATGCACACGGACCACCTGCTACGACAATATTCTTAAGCTCTGTACGGTCGCTGGATTTCAGTGGTACATTCGCAAGTTTAAGCATATTAAGCATATTGGTATACGACAGCTCGTACTGCAGAGTAAAGCCGATAAAATCAAACTCAGACACAGGGTCCATACTCTCTAATGCGTACAGCGGAATTTCGTTTTTAATCATCTGCTCTTCCATATCAATCCACGGAGCAAATACACGCTCACACCAGATATATGGCTTAGAATTAAACAAGCTATACAGAATCTTCATTCCAAGGTGTGACATACCAATCTCGTAAGTATCAGGAAAACAGAACGCAAAGCGTACGTCTACCTCGTCTTTGTTCTTAATTACGGCGTTTAATTCACCGCCGACATACTTGCCCGGTTTCTGGACTTTAAGAAGTATTTTTTCAAGCTTTTCCTTAATCATAATTCCTCCGTCATTTTATAAAGAGTATTGCTAACAGATACAAAGCTATCAGCAAAAGCGTATAATTGTATTTCGAATAGAAAAGTAAAAGTATCCCAAAAACAAGCATTGGGACAAGGAACATAAGAGTCAACACTAAAAGCACTAAATTAACTGTTTTATATGTAAAAAATCTGCTAAGCAATAGCTTTAACGCATGTCCTCCGTCGAATGTCTCGAGCGGTAACAGATTAAACAAGCATAGCACCATATTAGAAACAAAAAAAGGATAATAAACGTGATAAAACAAAAGTGCAAAAATCAGATTAGAAAACGGACCGCTCAGCGTGACATAAAGGTCAGTAAGAAAATTCTTCTCTCTGCCTGTAGATATTACAATATCGAATGCACGAAACGTTATACTTTTGATATTCACTCTACATAAAATAAGTGCTAAAATATGACCACATTCGTGTACAAAAGCACCGAGCATACACAAGGCTGTTTTACCGCTTTTATCAAGCAACAAAACTAAAGTTAAAGCAGCAACACAGAGAAAAGAAAGCTCTATTCTCACATTGAAAATTTTAAACTTCATCGTTTGTTGCGACAGTTTTTTTACTATCTAAAAGAGAGTTTAAGTCGACTCGCTCAAACACGTCGCTGCTCAGTAGCACATAACTCATTTGCTCGTTATAAAAGTCTCTACATCTGTAATAGATTTCAGAATCCATCGACTTTAATATAAACACACAAAAAGCGATTATCAGGCACACGATAAGCTGTAGTGAAATAAGAGATATAAAAGCTCTGTTTTTCTTCTTTAGCTTCGGTTTTATATCTTCATTTTTTTCTTTCTGTTCAGCGTCATTATCGTCAGCTTTAAGTGGCATATAAAGAGGAGTATCCACATACTGATATTCTTCTCTTTTAACTTCTTCGTTTCTGTAATCTTCCACATAACCACCTCAGCAAAATATATGCAAAGGCAGCTTAGAAAAATTACTCTTCTACTACATCGAGTCTTTTGAAATCTTTTCGCGAGAGATTTATAAAGAAAAGTATAGCAGTAATCAAAGCTACAACTTCAGCTATCGGAAATGCATACCACATAGACTCTAAGGACACCTTAGCGAGAAAAAACGCCACAGGTAATATAACCAGAAGCTGTCTCATAATCGACATAAGCATACTCCTCAAGCCTTTGCCCACAGCCTGGAACAATGTTGAGAAAGTAATACCGACAGCAGCAGGAACAAAACAAAGTGAGATTATCTTAAACGCAGGTATACCATACTGTACGGTAAGCTCGTCCGCTTCGAAAAGTGAAAGTAAGAATGGTGAGCCAAACTGGAACAGTAAGAAGCCGAACACCATAATAATAGCAGCAATAATCATACCGAGTTTCAGCGCCTGATACAAGCGTTTCTTGTTCTTCGCACCATAGTTGTATCCGATAATCGGAGAAATGCCCTGTGATAAACCGAATACAGGCATAAATACGAAACTCTGGAGTTTAAAGTAAATACCAAAAACATTTATGTACGCTTCTTTCACCGCAACCGCTGGAGCGAAAAGTGATATTATCGCGTTAATACCGCTGACCATAACAGAGCCGATACACTGCATAATAATCGCAGGAAAACCTACAACGTAAATCTCTTTGATAATACGTAATTTAAATCTGAACTTTCTGAAGCTGATTTTCACATCGTGCTTCTTAAAAATAAGTATAATAACTATAAAGAACAGCGAACAGAACTGTGCGATAACAGTAGCAATTGCTGCACCCTTAACTTCGAGTCTAGGGAAAATCCAGTAACCATGGATAAAGAATGGGTCGAGTATGATATTTACAACAGCACCTAAAAGCTGAGTAAGCATCGGGATAATCATATTACCTGTAGCCTGTAAAATTTTCTCACCCATAACTGAAACAAGACAACCTAAAGACGCTACAAGAACTATATTAAGGTACTGTGTGCCATATGTAAGAATTGTACTATTATCAGTGAAAAGTCCAATAAACGGCTTAGAGAAAAACAAACCTATAACTACAAACACAACCCATGTGATAACAGCAAGCAAGATACCATGAGTAGCCGCAGAACTTGCTTCGTCGTAGCGTTTAGCACCGAGTCTACGAGCGATAAGCGAGTTAACGCCAACACCGGTACCAACAGCAAATGAAATCATAATCATCTGCAAAGGATAAGCCAGAGATACAGCGTTAAGCGCATTTGAACCAAGCTGTGATACGAAAATACTGTCGATGATATTATATAACGCCTGAATCAGCATAGAAAATATAGCTGGCAAAGACATTGACAAAATAAGCGGAAACATCGCTTTTGTGCCCATTTTATTCATAGAATTAGCTTCACTCATTTAATAACTTCCTTATCATTATTTTTCTTAAAATTATAAACCAGCTTACAGATTACAAAAAGTAAAACACACGCTGTGCACACACCCGAAAAATCAAGCAAAACATCACTTAACTGTGACGAGCGACCAACGGAAAAACGCTGTATAAACTCGTCGATAATAGCAACCGCTAAACCAACAACAGGTGCTAAAAGTATCTTTGCGTTAAGTCGTAAAAGAAAAGATTTACACGCTAAGAATAAAAAAGCACCTAAAGTAAAATACTCAGCAAAATGCGCACACTTACGAACAAAGTGTTCTGTTAAAATCAAACTATCTGAAATGTGAGATAAAATATAGTTTAAAAATGTAAGCACTGAACCACTCTGCTGTGCTGATAAATCTGCATCAAAAATCGAGTTTATGAATATAAATGCTACCGTTAGTATACTAAGTACACTCCATAAAACCCGATAAAAAATATCTCTGTGATTTTTCAAACAATCACTCCATTCCAGTATATATTTTAGTCCTATAAAACAAGTATGTCAATTGACGAAATATCTAAATCAAATTGGTATTGAATTAGTTTTTTATTTAGTGTATAATGTTATACAGATAATTTTGGCTTAATATCATTATAACTATAGAAATTTCAAGGAGTTATGCTGTATGAACACATTAGTAAAATATCTCGCTATTTTCCTCGTTTCAATGGTTCCTATCGTTGAACTCAGAGGTGCTATTCCAATCGGTCTAAACCCTGCGTGGGACCTCAACCCAATTTTTGTATATATTGTTTGTATCATTGGTAATATGATCCCTGTACCTTTCATTTATCTTTTTGCAAGAAAAATACTTTTGTGGGGTAAGGATAAAAAGTTTATCGGAAAGTTCTTTAACTGGTGCCTGATTAAAGGCGAAAAAGGCGGTAGAAAATTAGAAGCTAAAGCTAAAAAAGGCGGTCTGTTTGTGGCGCTTATGCTCTTCGTTGCCATCCCACTTCCAGGTACAGGAGCGTGGACAGGAACACTCGCTGCTAGTATGCTCGATATGGACTTCAAACGCAGCAGCTTAGCTGTAATGCTCGGTGTTCTAATTGCAGGTATTCTTATGGGCCTTGCAAGCATGGGCGTTTTCGGTGCTTTCGGCGCAATCTTTATGTAAATAGTTTAACAAAAAGGGTAACTTTTCAAGTTACCCTTTTATAGGTGAAAAATATGAAAACAATCAATGTTTATGCGGCTATTATCGGCGGCGGTGCAGCAGGACTTATGTGCGCTTGTGTCGCAAAAAAGAATAACAAAGACAAAAGAATAGTGGTTATTGAGCGCGACAACCGTGTTGGTAAAAAGATTTTAGTCAGCGGCAACTCACGATGTAATTTAACTAACATTAACACTACTATCGATAACTATCATACAGATTCTTATGACGGTGTTAATTTTCTATTAGAGAATTATCCACCACAAAAAATCATCGACTATTTCGAATCAATCGGTCTTGTGTGCAAAAGTGACAGCGACGGCAGAGTCTACCCTCTTTCTCGTCAGTCTACTGCTGTTTTGTCCGTACTCAGAAACGAGTTAAAACGCAGAGGCGTTGAAGAAATCTGTGACACTAACGTTGTGTCTGTTACAAAATCCGGCAACTCATACAAAATAAAATGTGACGATAAGCTGATTATTGCTGAAAAGGTTGTAATCGCTACAGGTGGTAAAAACAACTACGCACAAAAAGTAGTTACAAATACATACTGCGTTGCTGAAAGCTTAGGTCATAAAGTAACTGCACTCACGCCTTCTCTGTGTGCTGTAAAAGTAGACAGCAAACTCATTAAATCACTCAAAGGCATCAGAGCACAAGGCAAGGTTAGTGCAGTAATAGATGGCAAAAAAGTAAAAAGCGAGTGCGGAGAAATTCAGTTTTCAACCGACTCTTTGTCTGGTATCTGCGTATTTAATTTATCAGGTTTAATAAACAAAAGTAAAAACGCAAAAATCATTGTTCAGCTTTTACCTGATTATTCTTTTGAAGAAATTAAAGATATGCTTTATAGACGTGTAAAGCTAACAGGTTCGGACAATGTACAGGAGCTGTTCACAGGATTGTTCCACAAAAACATAGGAATTGCTCTGCTCAAAGACAGTAAGATAGATACTTCGCTTTCTGCTAACAAATTAAGTAATAGTCAGATTAACACACTCGCTAAAACAATAAACGAATGGATTTTTAACGCTATAAAATCAAACGACTTCTCAGGTGCACAGGTAACTTCAGGCGGTATTAAAACTCGTGAGGTTGACCCTCGTACTTTTGAGAGTAGAATCAACAAAAACGTGTATTTATGCGGTGAAGTTTTAGACGTAGACGGCGATTGCGGAGGATTCAACCTTCAGTTTGCTTTTTCTAGCGGAATGTGTGTAGGTGAACAGTTATGATACGACTAAGTAATGTTAAACTCAAACTCAACTACACAGACAAAGATATTATAGCCATAGCTAAGAAAGAACTTAACATCGAAGATAAAGCTATAAAGAATATTTCACTCTTTCGTCGCTCTATTGATGCTCGACACAAAAACGATGTGCATTTTATCGCTACTATCGATGTAAATCTCGACATTAATGAAAACAAGGCTGTATCAAGATGTAAGAGCAAAAACGTCGCTATCTGTGATGAATACAAATACGAAATCCCATACAAAAAAGACCTGAAAAAGCGCCCTATCATCGTAGGTTTCGGACCTGCAGGAATGTTCTGTGCGCTGATTTTAGCGCAGGCTGGTCAGCGACCTATCGTATTTGAACGCGGAGACTGTGTCGAAAAGAGAACTGAAAAAATCAACGCGCTGTGGAACAGCGCTCAGCTTGATACAGAATCAAACGTACAGTTTGGCGAAGGTGGTGCAGGCACTTTTTCTGACGGAAAGCTAAACACAGGCACAAAAGACCCTCGTTCAAGAAATGTACTTATTGAGTTTGTCAAGCATGGTGCACCTATTGAGATTTTATATAACGCAAAACCACATATAGGTACAGACAAACTCATAACAACAGTGAAAAATATCCGCGAGACTATTATCTCACTTGGCGGTGAGGTGCATTTTAACGCTAAGCTCGTTGGAATAAATAGCACGGATTCTAACATTAAATCCATAACTGTTGAAAAAGATGGTAAAAAAGAGGTTTACGAATCAGATAACATTGTTCTTGCTATAGGTCACAGCGCAAGAGATACATTCGAACTTCTTAAAAATCTCAAACTCTTTATGGAACAAAAGCCGTTCGCTGTAGGCGCTCGAATCGAGCATTTAAGAGAAGAAATCGACAAAGCACAATACGGAAGTTTCGCAGGCCACAAGGCACTCGGCGCTGCAGACTACAAAATGAACATTAAAGCTAAAAACGGCAGAGGTGTTTTCACCTTTTGTATGTGTCCTGGTGGTCTTGTTGTAGCTGCACAAAGCGAAGAAAACACTGTAGTTACAAACGGTATGAGTAACTTCAGTCGTGATGAGATTAACTCAAACTCTGCATTACTCGTAAACGTATATCCGAGTGATTTTATGAGTGACGATGTACTCGCAGGTGTTGAGTTCCAACGAAAAATCGAGCGTGCGGCATTTACTGCAGGCGAAGGCTCATACAAAGCTCCAATTCAGCGTGTAGGTGACTTTTTAAACTACAATAAATCTACTGTGCTAGGCAGCGTAACACCTTCATACAAACCAGGTGTTACACTTTCTTCACTCGATGAATGTCTGCCCCAGTTTATTACAGACAGTATGCGTGAAGGTATCGTAGCACTTGATAAAAAACTTAAAGGATTTGCAAATCCTGACGCGGTACTCACAGCACCTGAAACAAGAAGCTCCTCCCCTGTTCGTATTACTCGTAACGATTCTCTACAGAGCGTTTCGCTCAAGGGACTCTACCCTTGCGGTGAGGGCGCAGGATACGCAGGTGGTATCATCTCCGCTGCAGTTGACGGAATCAGATGTGCTGAACAGATTTTGATAAACGCATAAGTAAAAATAAAAACTCCCTGACTAATAGTCAGGGAGTTTTTTATTTTAGTATTATTCTTCAGACTTTTCTTCAGCTTTCTTTGTTTTCAAAGCAATCTTTTTACGACGCTTTTTGATAGAAAGTTTAATAATCAGGAAAATCACAACTACGTTAACACCAACTAAGAGGATGTAAGGTAATGCGCTGATGATGAATACAATAAACTCTACGATGAAGTTCCACACATCACGGAAGTTTTCAGCAAGGTTTGAACCTATACGCTGTATAAAATTCTGTTTCTTTACGACAGTTGTGTGTTCGACCTCATCTACGTTAATTGTAACAGTAGTAAAATCAACGAGGTTGTCAAGCGTTCTGAGTCTTGATTCATATGACTCAATTTCATATATAACTTCTGTGAGCATATCACGGATTTCGATAATCTCAGAAGTAGTACTTGCATCTTTTAAAAGTGCTTCGAGCGATTCTTTCTCAGCTTTAAGCGCTTTAATTCTGCTCTCTGTGTCGACATATTCAAGTGTTACGTCTTCTGTGTTTACTGACTTATTTGTAACAGTGGAATTCTCACTTAGATATGTAGTAAACTCAGTCACTTTATCTGACGGAATACGGAAAACATAGGTAGCATAGCGAGTACCTTTGTCATCGTAAGAGTTACCGGAAACATCAGAGCTCTCGACATAACCACCGCACGACAAAGCCTTATTCTCGAGCGTAGAAACGAGTTCATCAAAGGCTTTTGTCTCAACAGAATAGTCGATTGTCTCGATAATCTTACGGGTTTCTCTTAGCTGCGAAGCACTCGAAGAATCACTTGTGCCACCAAAAGCTTCATCGGCAGTTAAATCTTCTTCATATCCACCATACCCATTGTCAACATACTCGTCGTACACTGATCCGCCCTTATCAGCTCCGTTTGCTGCACCGCACGCGGTCAGTGAAAACAGAACAAAAAGAGTCACCATTAAAGCACACAATAATTTTAAGAAACGTTTTTTATTCATACAAAAACCTCCTATATTTTAAAAAAATTGTTGATCAAATAATATTTATAGCGTTACACTTCAACGCTATCACTTAAATGTACTGAATAGATAATACACTGTTTTACTTTATAGTCAGTACACTGCTCCATAGCATCTTTATAGAGCACTAGCTGAGTGTGATAAAAGTCGAGTAAAACATTTAAGTCCTTTACCCTATCGGTTTTATAGTCAACGATTACAAGCTCGCCGTCTTCGACAAAAGCCAGGTCAACAGCACCCTGAAGTACGATTTTTTTGTCAAAACCTTTAATATCCGGGTCAACAAGAGAAGCGTCAACTTCGACAGCGAATCTGAACTCTTTATACACACAGCTACTATTAAGGCATCGGTTGATAATATCAGATTTGATGAAACTGAGAGCTTTTTGTCTATCGATACAATCCGCCTGCTGTTGTGAGATAAAGCCTTTTTCAGTTAAACGTAAGATTTCTTTATCTATATCATCTTTTGCGAGATTAAAATCACAAAACTGCATAAAAGCGTGGAGGGCAGTACCTTTTTGTGCAGGAGTCAAAACGCTGTCACTCATAAACGCAGGAGTGTCAAGAATTCTGTCAAGAGCCTTATCACTCATTTTATGTGAAAGCTCGGAAGCCGCTACTTTAGACGGGAGTTTTAACAAAGTCTCGTTTTTATATTCGTGCAAAGCCTGACTTTTTAATGTGTCAAGTACTGACTCATCAGGTAAAACTTCCGTTTCTTCTACACAGATTTCATCTGTTTCAGAAACATCCCCATCTGCTGAAATTGTTTTAACAACAACTTTCATCGGAGATTTCACGCTACTATCGGCTGAGATGTCGATTGTGGACATATCACGCAAAGCCTGTGCGTCTGGATGAAGCATAGCGCACATTGTAAGCCACTCACACAGATAGGTGCATCCCTTTACAACAAATGGTGTTATAACACCGCTGTTGAGCTTTGAGCTGACCGTTTTGATATGGCTCTCTATAGACTTATGAGAAGAAATCATAATAAGCTTCTGTTTAGCACGAGTCATTGCAACATAAAGCACTCTGAGTTCTTCGCTCATTTCGTCTCGCTTGATAGCAAGTGCTAAGCCCTGTCTAGGCATTGTCGTATCACAGACATTTGTTTTTTCATCTTTGCTTTTAACCGCAATACCGTACTCACTATTTAAAAGTACATTGTGTTTAGTTGTATCTGTCGTAAATTTCCTCGTTGTATTTGCAAGTATACACACAGGAAACTCAAGACCTTTACTTGCGTGAACTGACATTACTCGCACGGCATTTATTGAGCTAGCTCCTGCGTCTATAGAACCTTTTACGTCGCTGTTAATAGACTTTAGTCTGTTAAGATAAGACACAAATCGGGATAGACCCTTACTGTTAGAGCTTTCAAAATCCTTTGCATATTCCTTCAGAAGTCTAAGGTTATTGAGCGCTATATCACCACTATTTAAAGCAGAAACAATAGAAAGGTATCCTGTTCGCTCGTAGATAATATCGAGTAATCTCGACACAGGTGTTGTGACACATATATCTCGGAAATAACTCAGTTCCTCTACAAAACGACGACATTTTTCATCACCCTCTTCTGCTTTGATAATTACAGCACGGTACAACGTAGAATATCTGCTATCAATTCTGATACGTGCTAAATCATCGGCAGTAAAACCAAAAATCGGGCTCATCATAACAGACCACAATTCTATATCAAGAGCAGGGTTATCAATAATGCTTAAGAAGTTTGTCATAACGACAATCTCATCAGCGTTTACGAAGGTGTTACTGACGTCAGTACACGCAGGGATACCGTTTAAAATAAGTGTATCAGCATACACAGGAGCTTCTGCCTTTTTGCGCATCAATACTGCAAAATCACCGTATGTGACAGGTCGGTAAGTATCACCATCTTTAACCATATACCCCTGTGCAATCATCTTATTGATAATCTCAGCTATATGCTGTGATTCAACAACGCTTGTGTCAACATCCTCGAGATTTCCGCAATCAAGCATATGATACTCAACCGACGGCTCGACCTCTTCGTTATAAATCGCGCCACACTTAAGGCTTTCGCTGTCGTCGTACTTAATATCACCAACAGATTCGGTCATAAGATTAGTGAAAAAGAAGTTTACGACTTCTGTAACACCGCTTATACTGCGGAAGTTTCTATCTAGAAGTATTTTTGCTGGGAACTGTGGTTCTTCATCAGTATAAAGGTGTGACGTTCCCTTTCTCTTAAGAAAAAGCTGTGGCATAGCCTGACGGAATCCGTAAATACTCTGTTTAACGTCACCTACGAAGAAAAGGTTTTCATTATCCTTACTTATAGCAGAGAAAATCAGATCTTGTGCTTCATTTGCATCCTGATACTCGTCTACCATAATCTCGTCAAACCGAGTACGGATTTTGTATGCTTCATCAGTAAATTCACGAGTATTTTCGTCAACAAGAAGTTTAATTGTCCAGTGCTCGAGGTCAGAGAAGTCAGCAACTTTTTTCATTGCTTTTAATTTCTGAAAGTTTGCTTCAAACTGTGTTACACAGTTAAAAAGCTGAGTAGTCAAAACAAAAAGCTCTGCAATCTGCTCTTTGCACTCACTGTCTGTAAAACGGAAGACATCAAATAGCTTTTTTATAACTTTTTTGAATGTGTCGCGGTTGTTTTTTATAGACAACAAAGCAGGATGATCTTTATACGAATTAAGACACGAAATACGACCACTAACAAAAGTGTTAAGCGTATCTACGATAAGACTTTGTTCACCACTTCTCAAAGCATCACTAAGACGGTCTGTGAAATCTGCGTCACTAGTAATAAGAGGGGTCAGTTTTTCGCATATAACAGGCTCTAAGTCCAAAAGCTTAAAGTTACTGTCGACTATTGTTTTCATATACTGACACGCGTCTTTTGCGTAATCAAGACTCAGTTTATACCACGCTGTATCTTTCACGGACTGAGTGTCTTCAAACATCTTAAGTTTCTCTTCAATCCACCACTTCGGGTACGGATGGGAACGCAAAAACTCGTGTAAACGAAGAATAATATCCTCGAGCTGCTGGTCGTCTTTTTCGCCACCAAAAGCTTCGACCAAACGGAAAAAATCAGGCTCTTTATCCGCATACATAGAGTCGAGTGTAAGACGTAGAGCGTCCTTTTTAATAAGCATCATCTCGCCGTCTTCACCTATTCTGAAGTTACGGTCAATATCTAAAACGTAGAAATA
>JAFOED010000057.1 GCA_017380355.1 Ruminococcus sp.
CAGGCATAGATGCTCTAGCACCTGAACGAACTGATACGAGGAGTGGGTTTTCTTTGTCGCCGAACTTCTTGCCAGTGATCTCTTCCATCTTGATGATGTTTTCCATGATCTCTGCCTTGATGTCGTCGTTGATCTTTCTGCCATCTTCGTAGTACTGTGTACAAGCCTCAGTAGAAACTGTGAAGCCCTGTGGTACAGGAAGACCGAGTTTTGTCATCTCAGCAAGGTTAGCACCTTTACCGCCGAGAAGCTCTCTCATTGAAGCGTCGCCCTCTTTGAAGAGGTAAACAAACTTGTGACTCATTGGAATCAACCTCCATAAAAATATTGTTAATAGGCCGCCATACGAAGTGCAAAACCGCGCACTTCTAACTATGACCTAAACATGCCTGACAACATTATAACAAATATGTTACAAAAATTCTATAATTTTAATCAAAAAAATCTAATAAAAGTTGGGCTGATTTTTTGGTGATATTGTGAAAAATGTTTAATTTATCCTTAATTTGCAAAATAACCTTGAATTTTTATAAATATATGCGATAATATTATCATCTGTTATTATGCGGAGGTGCGTTATGGCTAAATGTGCTGTTATTCTCGCCGGTGGCGAGGGCAAGCGTATGAAGAGCAATATGCCTAAACCTATGAGTCAGGTGCTCGGTAAACCTATGCTTCAGTGGGTTATCGACTCTGTCAGAGGTGCGGGTGTTGAAAACATCTGTGTAGTCAAAGGCTACAAAAAAGAGTGTATCGAAGAGTACGTCGCTACATTACCTTACGAAGTAGAGACCGTTTACCAGGCAGAGCGTCTGGGTACAGGTCACGCGGTTATGATGGCGAAAGACTTCCTCTTAAAAAACAAAGGCGACGTTGTTATCCTGTGCGGTGACGCTCCGTTTATGGACAAGGACACAGTCGCAAATGCGTTTTCTCAGCACGACAGCGAGGGTGCTTCTGCTACTGTTATTTCCGCTGTGCTCGATGATTCTACCGGCTACGGCAGAATAGTTCGACACGACGACGGCTCACTTAAAGCTATCGTTGAGCACAAAGAAGCCGACGAAGAAATCTTAAAGATTAAAGAAGTAAACTCAGGCGGCTACTGGTTTGATACAGAAGACCTGCTCTCAGTTTTAGATAAAATCACAGCTGACAACGCTGCTGCGGAGTACTACCTCCCTGATGCGTTAAAGCTTCTTTTAGCTGATAACAAGCGCGTATCTGCGTTTACCGCTTCTTCACCTGACACAGTGCTCGGTGCTAACGACCCTGCACAGCTTGAAGAGCTCAACCAGATTGCTATCGATAAAGGCTATAAGTATTGGTAATGCTTAAGCGCCGAGTGTCCGAGCCTTTCAAATTTCAAAGTGATCGAAGTCTCGCGTTAAAAAATCAAGGATGAGATTTACTCCTTGATTTTGAGCTGGAGACAGAGGAACAGTAGAAATTTGAAAGAGGAGCGAGGACAAACGAGGCGTGATATAACAACTAATCACATCTCGGATATAATTAATTTTTTTACATATATCACATCATCACAAAAAAGGGGTATCACAAAATGAATTCACATGGCAAGGACATCAAGATTTTCACGCTGAACTCTAACGTAGAAGTTGCTCAGGGTATCGCTGGCTGCTTAGGTCTGCCTTTAGGCAAAAGCGACTGCGCTACTTTCTCTGACGGTGAAATCGCTGTTTCACTTCACGAGTCTGTTCGTGGTAGCGAATGCTTCATCGTACAGTCAACATGCTCACCGGTTAACGACAACCTCATGGAGCTTCTCATTATGATTGACGCTATGAAGAGAGCTTCTGCTTCTTCTATCACAGCTGTTATGCCATACTTCGGCTACGCTCGTCAGGACAGAAAGTCAAAAGCAAGAGATCCAATCTCAGCAAAGCTCGTTGCTGACCTTATCACTGCTGCAGGTGCTGACAGACTCCTCACAATGGACCTCCACGCTGCACAGATTCAGGGTTTCTTTAACATTCCTGTTGACCACCTCGTTGGTGCTCCTATGCTCGCTGAGCATATGAGAAACAAGATCGCAGGTCACAACGATGAGTACGTTGTTGTATCTCCTGACCTCGGTTCTGTTACACGTGCTCGTAACTTCGCTGCTAAAATCGGTTGCCCTATCGCTATCGTTGACAAGCGCAGACAGCGTGCTAACGTTTCTGAAGTTATGAACATCATCGGTGAAGTAGAAGGCAAGAAGGTTATCCTCGTTGATGATATGATCGACACAGCAGGTACACTTTGCAACGCTGCTAACGCTATCGTTGAAAAGGGCGGCGCTACAGAAGTTTACGCTTGTGCTTCTCACGCAGTACTCTCTGGTCCTGCTATCGAGAGAATCCAGAACAGCGCTATCAAAGAGTGCATCTTACTCGACACAGTTCCAATTTCTGAGGACAAGATGATCGACAAGTTCACAGTTCTGTCAGTTGCTCCACTTTTCGCTGAAGCAATCGAGAGAATTTACGAGGACAAGCCGGTTTCTCCAATGTTCCTTTAATCACACAATCGAGGGTGCTTTTCGCACCCTCTTTGTTTTTCGGAGTTTTTTATGTTTTCACGTTTAAAGAATAGTTCACCTCTAGCTTCAGGTCCAATCGAATACATAATCGTAGGTCTGGGTAATCCAGGCAAAGAGTACGAAAACACCCGCCACAACTGCGGTTTTATCGCAATCGACTATTTAGCCGAGAAATTAGGCTGCAAAATGAATAAAATCAAGTTCAAAGGGACAGTCGGCGACTGTGTTATAAACTCTCATCGCTGTCTTTTACTCAAGCCGTCGACTTTTATGAACCTCTCGGGTCAGTCGGTCACACAGGCTATGCAGTTTTATAAAATCCCACCACAGCGAGTAATAGTTATCTTCGACGATATTTCGCTCGACGTCGGCAAAATGCGTATCAGAAGAAAAGGTTCTGACGGCGGTCAGAAAGGTATGCAGAACATCATCTACTTAAGCGGTAGTCAGGATTTCCCTCGTATCAAAGTCGGTATCGGCAAAAAGCCACACCCTGAATACGACCTCAAAAAGTGGGTACTCTCCCGTTTTTCTACGAGTGAACAGAAGTTACTACTGCCACTGATGGACAACATCAGCGACGCAGTATCCCACATAGTAGACGGTAACATCGACAAAGCAATGAATCTGTACAACTCATAAGTTCTGCAGTTTTTCATAATATAGTACTGAGGTATCAACAATGAAGTTCTTAGACAACATCCTTTTAAGCACTAAGGGCTTTTCATCCCTGTGCGATGCTTTAGACAAAAACTCACGCGTCGGTATCACCGGCGTGTCTACTGTCCACAAAGCAAATATTATATCTGCGCTCTGCCATTTTAAAAATGTCAGGGCTTTTTGTGTTGCCCAGAATGAGCAGGAAGCACAAACTCTCACAAACGACCTGTGCACAATGGGGTTAAAAGCATATTTTTATCCATCACGCGACTTCACTTTTATGAACGTCACGGGTGAGTCCCACGAGTACGAACATCAGCGCATAAGCGTGCTGAAAAAGCTTTCAGACAACGAGTGTGACGTTGTTGTTTCGTGTATGGACGCTGCGGCTCAGTACACTCTGCCTAAAGACGTGCTGAAAAAAGCGTGTGTTAACCTTAAATCAGGCGACACAGTTAATATCGACGAGCTCATAAGCTCGCTTTTACTGCTCGGCTACGAGCGATGCGAACAGGTAGAAGGTATCGGTCAGTTTGCAAAACGCGGAGGCATCTTAGACCTTTTTATGACCGACTGTGATTTACCTGTTCGAATCGAATTCTGGGGCGACGAAATCGACACGATTAATTTCTTCGACCCACTAACACAGCGACGCACCGACTACTGCGAAGAAATCACCCTCACCCCGAGTGCCGAAGTGCTTGTTGCAGACAAAGCTGATTTAATCGCGAAAATCCGTAAAAAAGCGTCGTATCTCAAAGCAGACAAAAACGCAAAAGCGAAAGAAACACTACTTAAAGAAGCACAGATGTTAGAGGACAACATAACCCTCTCAAACATCGATAAATACATCACTACAATCTACGAAACCCCTGCCACACTCTTTGATTATTTAGACGAAGACGCGCTTGTTTTCATCAGCGAAACAAAAGCTGTGAAAGAACGTATGAAACAGGTGCAGGCATACAACAAAAACGAGCTTTCATCCCTGTTTGAAAGCGGAATTTTATGTCGCGGATTTGAAACTTTTTCTCTTATTTATCCTCAGTGTATCGGTAAAGCGTGTGACCATCCGCTACTGTATCTTGACACATTCTCACACTCATCTTACGACACCGAAATAACACAACTTTTACAATTAAGCGCTAAGCACAACGCTCTGTTTAACGGCACCGCCTCTTCCCTCATGGAAGACTTAACCGAAATCGGCTACAAAAACTACAGAGTGGTAGTACTCGCCGGTACTAAAAAAGCGTGTGATTCGCTGTGCTCCACTCTGAACGAAAAAGGGTTTTCCGCCACTGTTTCAAAAGACCTTGAAAAGTGCGAAAAAGGCGTCGTTTACATCTGCGAGGGACTGCTCTCAAGCGGTCTTGAATACTCAGACTCAGAATTCATTCTCTACTCTCGTGCACACACATCGCAAAAAGCCGAAAAACGCCGTAAAATTCCGAAAAACGCTCAGCAGATTCACTCTATTTCCGAGCTTGTTTCGGGTGACTACGTCGTACACTCAACCCACGGCATCGGTCTTTTTAGGGGTATCCACAAAATGGATATTCACGGTGTAGTAAAAGACTACATCAAAATCGAATATCAGAAAGGCGATTTGCTGTATGTTCCCGTAACACAGCTCGACCTTGTAGCAAAATATATCGGTCCGAAAGAGGACTCAAAAGTAAAGCTTAATAAACTCGGAGGATCTGAGTGGCAGAAAGCAAAACAACGAGTAAAATCTGCCGTAAAAGATATGGCAAAAGAGCTTATTTTACTCTACTCACAGCGTATGCAGGCAGAAGGTTTCGCGTTTTCTCGTGATTCAGAATGGCAACGTGATTTTGAAACGGGTTTTGAGTTTGACGAAACCGAAGACCAGCTTAGATGCACCAGAGAAATCAAAAGCGATATGGAGCGCAAAGCTCCTATGGACCGACTCCTTTGCGGTGACGTAGGCTTTGGCAAAACCGAAGTCGCACTGCGTGCAGCATTTAAATGCGTGTGCGACTCAAAGCAATGTGTTTTGCTGTGCCCTACCACAATTTTAGCGTGGCAGCACTACCAGACAGTGTTAAAGCGTTTTGACACCTATCCTGTCAGAGTTGAACTGCTCTCGCGTTTTAGAACAAAAAAACAGCAGGAAGAAATCCTCAAAAAGCTCAAACGTGGTGAGCTCGATATGGTTATCGGCACCCATCGTTTAGTTCAGAAAGACGTCGAGTTCTACGACTTAGGACTCGTAATTATCGACGAAGAACAGCGCTTCGGCGTCGCTCACAAAGAGCGATTCAAAGAAGTGTGCAAAAACGTCGACGTGCTCACCCTTTCCGCAACCCCAATCCCTCGAACACTCAATATGGCTATGAGTGGTATCAGGGATATGTCCGTTATCGAAGAAGCACCGCTCGACAGAAAACCTGTCCAAACCTACGTTTTAGAGCACGATGACGCGGTGATTTATGAAGCTATCAGACGCGAACTGCGTCGTGGCGGTCAGGTGTTCTATCTTCACAACAACACCGAAACAATAGCCGCAAAAGCGAACAAAATCGCGCAAGCGGTACCTACTGCAAACGTCGCTGTTGCACACGGAAAAATGAGCGAGCAGGAGCTGTCAAAAGTATGGCACAAAATGCTCGAGCAAGAGATTAACGTGCTCGTTTGCACTACCATCATCGAAACAGGTGTCGACCTGCCTAACGCTAACACGTTAATCATCGAAAATGCCGACCGCTTCGGACTTTCACAGCTACACCAGATACGAGGTCGTGTCGGACGTTCTATGCGACGTGCGTACGCGTACTTTACATTTAACGGAGCAAAATCACTCTCTGAAATCGCTAACAAACGTCTGTGTGCAATAAGAGAATTCACCGAATTCGGTTCAGGATTTAAAATCGCTATGCGTGACTTAGAGCTTCGAGGTGCAGGCAATCTGCTCGGTGCTAAACAGCACGGCCACATGGAAGACGTCGGCTACGATATGTACTTAAAACTTTTAAACGACGCAGTCCTCGAAGAAAAAGGCGAAAAAGAACCTGACACTCCTGATAATGACTGTATGATTGACGTTATGGTGCAGGCACACATCCCAGAAGAATACATCGAAAACCTTTCACAGCGACTCGACGCGTACCGACGCATCGCTGACATTAAAACAAGAGAGGATTCACTCGATGTAATAGACGAGTTACTCGACCGCTACGGCGACTTACCTAAGTCTGTTATGGGTCTTGTTGAAATCGCGCTTATCAGAAATCTCGCAAGCTCAATGGGTATTTACGAAATCAAGCAAAATGACAACAGTCTTATGCTTTACATCGACTCGATAAAACGCGAAGAAGTCGGTCTTATCATCAAAAAGATGAAAGGTCAGGCGATGGTCTGCGCTATGGGCAAACCGTACATCGCGGTCAGATACAAAGGCAAAATCGAACCTCTTAATGCTTTAAAAGAAATATTTTTCTGATATATCTTCCCTTTTGCCTTGGAAATTGTGTTTTATTTGTGAACATTTGGATTTTTTCACGCAATATGTAGACAAATTCTACTTTTTTATGTATAATATTTGGGTACGTTTAAAAACTAAAAAGGATGGTTTGTACTATGAAGAATTTTACTAAATTTCTTGCGGTAGCACTCTGCTTTGTTATCGCACTTTCAACTGCCGCTTGTTCGCTCACTCCACAGTGGTCATACGCACATGAGGACAACGAGCTTAACATCGGTGTTTACATCTACGCTATGTTCAATGCCTACAATCAGGCTCAGACATACGCTCAGCAGACTGAGGGTTATGACGCTGAAAAAGGCACATACGACGGCGAAGAATCTTTCTTAAACGTTGAGATCACTGACGACGACGGCAACAAAGCTGTAGCTGAGCAGTGGATTTTAGACGAAACAGACAGAACAATGAGAACATTACTCGCTATCGACGCTGAGTTCGAGCGTTTAGGCGCTACATTTGATCAGGCTGCTCTTGATAACCACAAGGCTACAGCTAAAGAGTACTGGGACTACGGTCCATACTACAAGCTCTACGGTGAGCAGTACTTAAGCCCATACAAGGACACATTCGAGCCACTCGGTGTTTCTTACGAATCATTTGAGTACTACTACCTCACTTCTGCTAAGCAGGAAGTAATTTTTGACACTCTCTACTCAGACGGTGGCGAAAAGGGTGTAGACGATAAAGAACTCACTAAGTTCTTCACAGAAAACTACACAAGCTACGTTTACTTCAACACTAACCTCTACAGCACAACAGAGGTTCCTGCTGAAAATGAAGGCGAATCAGCTACTACAAAGAACGAAGCTCTCTCTGACAAAGAAATCAAAGAGATCACAAGCAAATTTGAAGGCTACGTTGCTGACACTAATGCAGGCAAGAACGTTGATGACGTTGTAAAAGCTTATATGAAAGACGAAGACATCAAAGAAGATCCAAGCTCAAGAGGCGTTGAGATTATGGACGAAAGTGCTATCGGCGAAGACTTAGTGAAAGCTATTGAGGACCTCAAAGAGGGTCAGGCTACTTACAAAGTTGTAGGCGAAGGTGACACAAAGGTTATCTACTATCTCTACAAAGAGCCTATCGACAAACAGGTTAAAACTTACATCGGTGATGCAGTAAATCGTTCTTCTGTATTACAGTCATACAAGGGCGAAGAATTCCAGAGCTACATCGATACTCTCGCTGATGAAATCGAGTTTACAGTAAGCAAAGCAGTTAACGCTTACGAGCCTGCTGACTTCGAAGCTGAATAATTTAACTTTTAATCTAATTCCACGCACATTTTATCGGGGAGTGATAATGTGAACAAAAAAATAAAACTACTCTCAATTATTATCGCGTTATTTATCATCGGATGCAGTTGTGTTTTCAGCGCTTACGCTACAGGAGAAGAATCAATAAATCCTGCTCCTGAAACACCATCTGTTGAACCGGCACCACCGATTGTCGATCCTGTTACACCGAGTGAGGGTAGCAGTGATACACCTGTTGAGCCTAGTACAGGTGGTGAGGTCGTAGACCCTACTACTGACACAGGAAGTGGCGAGGTTGTAGACCCTACTACTGAAGTCACACCTACAAACCCTACACCTCCTAGCGGTGATGATTACTACTACGATGAAGACGATATGGTTAACAATATCGACGACTACGCAGGTAATGTATCAGACTACACTAATCTGTACGACACTTCTGACTTTGACGAAAACGCGTACAAAAAGACTAAGTGGGACGACATCACTATCGACGTCAGCAAACCAATTACTGACACCGACGCTATGGACTTCTCCGCTATCAAGGACGACACATCCAAAGATGATGACGGACAGCTTGTGCTGTATATCGGCTACGTGCTGATTGCTCTGTCGATTGTAGGTATTATTTACTTTATCGTATCGACAGCTACATACAAGAAAAAACTCAAAGCATTAAAAGCAAGAGAACAGCGCCAGCGCACACGTAGTAGCGAACGTTCTCGTTCTGACTACGGTGACTTAAGCGAGTTCCCTACACAGCGTGATTACAATCAGCGTTACCGCAGATACTCATCTGACAACAGAAGTTATAAAGAGAGAAAGCGTGACACAAAAGCTGATACCGCTGAAATCAAATTCTGATAACACAAAAGCTCAGGCTACACAGCCTGAGCTTTTTTATTTTATATTCATTTTAAGTGAAGTTTATATTCACAAACAAATGCGCAGGCATAATCTTTTTAATCTGGGATTTAATCCACGCTTTCTGTGCATCAGTATGTGTTGTGTATATATTCACATCAACCGTATAAAGCTGGGCTCGCTCCACTATCTCAAAACTACTTAAGCCAAAGCTTTTTAAAGCCTCTTCGATTTTCTCTTTTGAGAAGCTCGAGCCGTCGATACACTCTCTGATTTTTATCTGTTCTCTGCGTTTTTCAACGCTTAAGTCATCTCTTATAGCACCGAGAATTTTCTCGCGTATATCAAGTCCGTACGACGAAGCCGTATCGATAAAACACTCTGAAAGCATAGTTTTTATCTTCTCGTAATACTCGTCAAGTACACACGCATAAGCTCTTAGTTCATCGCTTACGTTTGAGTCGTCCAGATTATAGATATTTGCGCTCAGAAGCAGAAATTTCATACTGTCAAATGAACTTTTCATCAGCTCACCTGCCCGATTTCTAAGTTTTCAAGCACACAGTACTGGTTAGTATTAACCGTGATATCTCCCGTAGTATTACCGTTAAAGTGAAAGTTCTTCACACCCTCGATGTGATACAGCACTTCGTTCATTTCACACATAAGTGCAGGTCGTCCGACTTCGAGTGAGTCTATGTATTCGTATAACTTTTCTCTGACTTTTCCGCTCACAACACTGAACTCGTATGAATCGTAAAGCTCGAGCGACAAGTTAAGACTGAAGTTTTTCGGTACAGCGTAATACACGTATGTATCAACACACAGCTCGCGATTTTTATCGATAAGCTGCTGCACTTCTTCAATTTGCTCCATGCTAAGCTGTGCATCGCCTTTAGCACGAAGATACAAAGCGAGTGTACCAGCTCCATCTACCCCTGCTTGTACCGACGCTGAGTGTATTCCGCCTACTGACTGTGCAAGTCGCTTATAGTACACAGCGTTTGTGCTGTTTGAAATATCCTTGTAGCTGTCGAGTGTACGAGCACGCAAGTCCTCGTCACTTTCTTTGTCTGCGCCCGATTTTGTCTGCAGTTTGTTTGTGACTTTGTCCACGCCCATAGGCGGAGTCACCATAACACAGATAGCGTCTTTTTTTACGTTGTGGTCACTACCGCCTTTTACAGCCACTACGGGTACGCTTACTTCGAGTTTACCAGCGAGTATCACAACGTCTTTCGTAGTCTCAAAGCTTTTGAAATCCACGCCGCTTGTCGCAACCACAGTTCCTTTTTCGATTACAATGTCAGACTCAGACGGAAAACTAAGCGAAAAAGCAACCTCGCCTCTAGCTTTAACTGCGTCTTTTCGTGTTAATCCGCGCTCAGAAGCGTGCATGTCAAGGTACTCACCCTCTGCCGTACTCACAAACATCTGGCGCTTAACAAACTCCACAGCGTTTTCCATATTTAAAAGCTGAGTCGCAAGCACCCTGAATCTCATCATAATATCCGACTCGTTACTAACTTGTCCGCCTGTAAGCTCCTCGTATTTTTCTTTCATTTTGTTTACAATGTTATCGTAACTATTCATTTACAGTCACCTCCGTATAAAAAACCTCGCTGTTTAAAAGCACTTTAATTCGTGCAACAGGCGGGGTTTTAGTTTTATCTACACTCACTACTTCAAGGTCTGAATAAGGAACCTCGACAGTCGCTTCCTTGTAAATCATAGTGAGTTTTTCGAACAACATAGGGTCAGCTAAATCAACAGTATACGCAAAACTACCGAGTGTTTTGTCGAGTATAAACGACCCCTTCTTCATACTGCACGCGATAAAAATTCTCTGCAGAATCTCGTCCTCGTTTTTACACATAACAGGAGATAAAGTGCTGTCTATTACCATATCTCTGTTTTCTATTTTTGCGTCCATTTACTCACCATACACCTTTCCGTTAATAAGCACAGACCCATCGTTTTTCAGCACAATCGACGCTCCTCCTTTTGAACACAGCATAAGCTCTCCAGGCTGTAGTGTGCTTGCATTTGAGTATACCCCTAAGCACACGTCACCTTTTTTAGTCGGTAGCACCACCGTTTTTTCGCCTGCAGGAGGGGTAGACACCACTCCGTAAGGCGTAACGACGGGAACATCCCTGAGTTCAAGAGCTGTATTTACACCAACTACTCCATCTCTTGATGTGGTGACATCTCCACACTCAGGCGCTGACTTTGTGAAAGTGTTTCGCGTAACGTAATCAAGAAGCCACATTGTAGTCACCCTTTCTCTTCAGAATAATAGTAGTCGTATCATCGTTTTTGCTTAAACTGTAGCTTATTGAGCTGATATATAAGCCACTGATCTTAGTTCTGTCAAAAAGCGTAACCGACGCATTTTTTAAAAACATTGTGAGCTTTGCTCCGCTACATTTAAGCGTTATATTAAAAGCCTTAGCTTTCGCATTTTGAATCATCTTCTGTGCGTAAACAACAGGTGTTTCGGTTAAAACGGAGTTTAGGTAGCGTTCTCTTATAATTGAGCGTTTTATTGCATCTTCGTTTTCTACAACGCTTGTGTAGCCGCTCGAGTTTACCGCCTTTATTTTCACTTTTGACAGCTCTTCGCATCGCTTTATAGAGCTCACAAAGCTCTCGTATCTGACCGATTTTTCATCGTCAAATGGTGAAAACTCAATTACTTCTGTGTCTTCCGTTTCAGTAAAAATAATCTCGCCCAACTCATTTACTCTGGGTATAGTTCCATACGCTTTCTTAGAAAAATCCTCTATCGCCTGCCAGTTTGTATAACCTTTTTTGACGGTCTGTGAGCCGTAATATATACGCTCATCCTCTTCTATTGAATTTATAGAAAACGGCGTAGCGTGATTTTTCAGCACGACCGAAGTACTCGGATGTGTGTAGCCTATCGGCACACTTTCGTTATCTAAAAGTCGTGCTGCATAACTTCTGGCAGTAATTTTCAGATATTCACCGCTGCTGCTCATCAGGTGCTGTTGTTCATCCACAATTCCTGAAAAAACAATAACGTTATCTTCTAACACCCTTACATCGCACAGCTCACTCACTTTCTCGTACAAAAACAAAACACTCATATCGTGCGCAGGCACATTCTCGTCCATATTAATCGACAACTTAAGCGGATTTTCAAAAACCACCTCGTTTTTATCTACGTCAGTAAAAACAAATCTCAGCATATACACACCCCATCATTCTCTTTAAGCTCATCAATAAACATAAGCTGCGGGTTCAGTTTTATGAGCTTATTTATATCAGTATCCGTTTTCGCACTAATCTCCCACAGCGATTTTTCATCCTTTACTGTGTATGTATTTGTGTAGTGCTTCTGCTCACTCTTTTTGTTTTCTCTGACAAAAGTGAAGCTATATGTGAGCACGTTTTCTTTGTCATAAGCCTCGATTTTCAACTTCTTAAAATAAGCGTACATAGCAGGAATATTCGGCAAGCACAGAACAGAAGCGTCTGAATCTTCGTACAGCTTTTTCAGTCTGTTATATTGCTCAAAACAGTCCTCTCCGTAAAGCTCGCCCACACCGCTGATAACAAGCTCTTTTTCGCCGAAGTTTTTCACCACATCGGTGCAGTACGGAATCTCAACGCTTAAGACCCTCTTTTCGCTGGAAAGCTCTAAGCTCTTAGGGTTGTGGTGCCACGTAAATCCTGCGTATCTCATTGCGCATAACTTCATCGTGCGCTCACCTCCTGCTCCTCATAAAAAGCACGGTTATATCTTCTGCTGTCACGCTCAAACTCGTTGCATAAGTAAAGTGCAGAATCACCTTCACTCATCTCTCCTTTAAAGAAAGCGTAGAGGTTATCAAAAGCCTTGTTTCTGTCATTTTCATTCATCGTGCTCTCCCCTCATTTCTTTAGCATCTATTATGTAGCTGTAAATAAGCGGTTTGTTCTGAGTAACCTCTTTTTCACAGCTTTTTAAATTGCAGAAAAGATATTCATACGAAAAAGCATCACACTCAACTTTAAGTGTAAAAGAGCTTTTGCGTAAAACCGACGAATCAAAATGTGAAAAAGCTTTTATACACAAAGTGTAGGTTTTCTTTTCATTGATTGTATCCACACACTCATCACTCAGCATTTCTCTTATCTCGTAACATTGAGTATTTTCTTTAGCAGTAAAGTCAGTAACAAAACAAAGTATTTTATGGTCAACGCTGAGCTTTACGTCATTTCCTTTTACCACTTTTACTATATTCATCGTACTACCTCCTCGCACACACAAAACGACATCTGTACGTGTACATCTCTGTACACGCACATTGCGTCGTCACAA
>JAFOED010000058.1 GCA_017380355.1 Ruminococcus sp.
CTTGTTATTTGTTGTTGTGTGGTCGGCAAACCACTTCAACTTTAACAAGGGCTTTTTATTTTGTCTACTTTTTTCTCCGCTTAAGCTCTTTTATTCCCCCAGTATAACTGGGGGTTGTCTTTGTTGAAACAACACAAAAAAGCACCGATTTTCATCGGTGCTTTCTTTTATATAAGTTCTTATTTACCTTTATATGAGCCGTCGTATTCTTTATAGTCGGTAAGTTCCCACGAAGTGAGCACTTCGTCTTCACACGGTGACATCATAAATAGCAGGGCTGCGCCTTCTTCACCCTCAGCCTTACTCATGTTGAGCATATACACGCTGTTGTTATAGAAAAACGCAACGTCGTTTTTAGCAGAGTCGAAGAAAATGTAGTACAAAAACTCGAGTGAATCGTCATCATATCCACCTGCGGTCATCGCAAGTATAGCGGAAGTCAGCATTACTGTATACTGATAGTCTGCATCAGCGTTAACAAACTCCTGATAAGATGTACCACAACCCAAATTCATTACTTTACCGCTCTCGTTTTCGACAGCTGCAGTAATGGTCAATGCATCAGTTGAATAATAAAAAGACGCGTACTTGATACCGTTATCATCAACTAAGGTATCGGACATTTCAATCCAGTTGTTATAGTCAAAAAATTCAACTACTTCACTTTCACCTAAGTTTTTACATCTTTCATTTAATATAGAAGTAAACTCTTCAAGTGTAAAAGTGTAACGTGCACCTAAATTATTCTCACTTTTCTCCCACATATCAGGAGAAGGAGCAGGAAATTTATCGGAATTTTCTTTTGTTTCTTCGACTATTGCATCACTATTTTTATCTTCTTTATCTTCGTTTTTGCACGAACAAAGTGAAAAAATAAGCAAAAGACAAAGTAAAATACAAGTAAGTTTTTTCATAAACATTTCCTTATATTAAGGGGCGATTTCTCGCCCCTTTTGTTTTTATTCAGTAGCTTCTGTTGTGTTAGTTTCTTCTGTTGTTTCTGTATTTTCAACTTCTGCGTTTTCTACCTCGTCGGTTTCTTCGTCTTCGTGAGGTACTGCCGCAACAGTTACTACTTCGTTGTCATCCTTAACCTTCATTACGGTTACACCCTTTGAAGGACGAGCACACTGACGGATAGAATCAGCCTTAATACGGATAATAACACCATTAGCAGAAATGATGATAACATCGTCGTCCTTTGATACAACGCTTAAAGACGCTACTTCACCGTACTTCTCAACATGGTAGTTAGTAAGACCCTTACCGCCACGGCTCTGTGTGCGATAATCAGTAGGTAATGACAGACGTCCGTAACCAGTAGAAGATACTGTGAGAACATAACCATCCTCATCAATAACACTCATACCAATAACATAGTCGTTTTCTTTCAGCTTCAGAGCTTTAACACCACGAGCCTGACGACCCATTGGACGAACATCGTTTTCATCGAAACGGATAGCCATACCAAGTCTAGTTGCAATAATAACGTCGTTATTACCGTCAGTCATCTTAACCCATGCGAGCTCGTCGCCCTCATTTAAGTCGAGTGCGATAAGACCGCCCTTACGAGCTGTGTTATACGCATTAAGCTCAATACGCTTGATAATACCGTATTTTGTGACCATGATGAGATATTTATCCTCGTCAAATTCAGGAACACGAATCATCGAAGTTACCTTTTCATCGGTAGCAATAGGGAGTAAGTTTGCGATGTTCATACCCTTTGACTGACGTGAAGTCTCAGGAATTTCGTAACACTTAAGTCTGTAAACTCGACCCTTATCAGTAAAGAACAGGATGTAATCGTGTGAACCAGAAATAAACATTTCTGTAGCAATATCATCCTCTTTACGAGTCATA
The DNA here is from genome assembly GCA_017380355.1 of Ruminococcus sp. Classification (GTDB taxonomy): domain Bacteria; phylum Bacillota; class Clostridia; order Oscillospirales; family Acutalibacteraceae; genus Ruminococcoides. Next base: position 1,864 of record JAFOED010000058.1, read on the forward strand.
CCAGATACACCACGACCGCCACGACGCTGAAGTTTATATGTATCCTCAGCAAGACGTTTGATATAGCCGAATTTTGTCATAGTAACAACGCAGTTTTCCTTTGGAATGAGGTCTTCGATATCAACCTCACCGCTGATAGCACAGATTTCTGTACGTCGTGGGTCTGCGTATTTATTTCTAACAGCGATAGCTTCGTCCTTAACGAGTTCGAGCTTTCTTGTTTCACTAGCAAGAATCTCATTATATTCAGCAATCTTAGCAGCTAAAGCAGCAATTTCGTCTTCAATCTTAGTCTGCTCCATATTTGTGAGCTGACCAAGTCTCATAGAAACGATAGCCTGTGCCTGTACATCATCAAGCGAGAAACGCTCCATAAGTCCGAGCTTTGCAGAAGCCTGGTCTTTTGACTTACGAATAATAGCAATTACTTCGTCAATGAAGTCAATAGCAATCTTTAAGCCTTCTAAAATATGAGCACGCTCCTGAGCTTTGCGTAAGTCGTAAGCTGTACGACGAGTGATAACATCAACCTGATGGTCAATGTAGTGCTGGAGCATTTCTTTGAGTGTCAGAATTTTTGGCTCGCCATTAACGATAGCAAGCATAATGCAACCGAAAGTTGACTGGAGTTGTGTAAGCATAAAGAGCTGATTAAGCACAACCTGAGGTGATGCTTCACGCTTGATGTCAATCTCGATATGCATACCATTACGGTCAGAATGGTCTTCGATATTAGAAATACCGTCGATACGCTTGTCCTTAACTAAGTCAGCGATGTTTTCAATAAGACGAGCTTTGTTTACAACGTAAGGAAGCTCAGTAACAATAATTTTGAATCTACCGTTTTTAGCTTCTACTATTTCAGTCTTTGCTCTGACTATAATCTTACCTCTACCTGTTGCATAAGCCGCACGGATACCTGAACGACCCATGATAATACCACCCGTAGGGAAGTCAGGACCAGGCATACACTCCATAATCTCAGCAACTTCAGCGTCAGGATTATCGATAAGCATACACATAGCATCAACTGCTTCGCCTAAGTTATGAGGTGGAATATTAGTAGCCATACCAACAGCGATACCTGAAGAACCGTTTACAAGTAAGTTAGGAAATCTACTAGGTAAAACAGTAGGCTCTTTAAGACGATCGTCGAAGTTAGGCATAAAATCGACAGTTTCTTTGTCGATGTCAGTAACCATCTCAAGAGAAATCTTTGAGAGTTTTGACTCAGTGTAACGATACGCAGCAGGTGGGTCACCGTCGACAGAACCAAAGTTACCATGACCATCAACGAGCATATATCTCATTGAGAAATCCTGTGCAAGACGAACCATTGCATCGTAAACAGAAGAGTCACCATGTGGGTGATACTTACCGAGCACGTTACCTACAGTGTCGGCACACTTACGATATGGTTTATTTGGCTCTAAACCGTTTTCAAACATAGTGTAAAGAATACGGCGGTGAACAGGCTTTAAACCGTCTCTTACATCAGGCAGAGCACGGGAAACAATAACGCTCATCGAATAATCGAGGAACGATTTTCTCATTTCTCGGTTAATATCAACGTCGATTACTTTACCGCCTGTAGTATTATTTTCTGTTGTTTCTTCTATATTATTTAAGTTCTTTTCGTTATCCAAAATAAGCACCTTCTATCAGTCTTTGTCGTATTTTATCGAGTGGTGATTTTTTAACATACGATTAAATATCGAGGTTCTGAACATACTTTGCGTTAGTTTCAATAAACTCTCTACGTGGCTCAACCTTGTCACCCATAAGAATAGAGAAAGTTTCATCAGCCATTTCAGCGTCGGAGAGTTCAACTCTGAGCATTGTACGTGTTTGTGGATTCATAGTTGTTTCCCACAACTGTTCAGAGTCCATCTCACCAAGACCTTTGTATCGCTGAATGTCGGTTTTACCTTCTATTGAAGCTAAAATCTCGTCACGCTCGATATCAGAATAAGCGTAGTGATGTTCTTTACCTTTTGTGATTCGATAAAGTGGTGGCTGTGCAATATATACGTGACCTGCTTCGATAAGAGGTCTCATAAATCTGAAGAAGAATGTAAGTAAAAGTGTACGGATATGTGAACCGTCGACATCGGCATCGGCCATGATAATTACTTTATCATATCTGAGTTTTTCTAAATCGAATTCTTCACCGATACCTGCACCTAAAGCTGTGATAACAGGAGTAAGCTTATCATTACCATAAACACGGTCAAGTCTAGCTTTTTCTACGTTAAGCATCTTACCCCAAAGTGGAAGAATAGCCTGAAAACGTCGATCTCTACCCTGCTTAGCAGAACCACCCGCAGAGTCACCCTCTACGATGTAAATTTCTGTTTCAGAGCTGTCTTTTGACTGACAGTCAGCAAGCTTACCAGGAAGTGAAGCAGAATCAAGCGGAGATTTTCTACGAGCTGACTCTCTGGCTTTTCTTGCAGCCTCTCTAGCTTTTGCAGCAGAAAGAGCTTTATCGAGAATCTGAGTCGCAGACTGTGGATTTTCTTCTAAGAATTCAGAAAGCTTTTCACTTACTAAACGAGAAACAAGAGTTCTTACCTCAGTATTACCGAGTTTAGCTTTTGTCTGTCCTTCAAACTGAGCTTCTGTGATTTTAACAGAAATAATAGCAGTAAGACCTTCTTTGTAGTCTTCAAACTCAAGTTTTAAATCCTTGTCTTTATCTTTAATTTTATTAAATTTTGTAGCGTAATTGTTCATTACACGAGGAAGAGCACGTCTGAAACCTTCTTCGTGTGTACCACCATCGGTAGTATGAATATTATTAGCAAAAGAACGGATGTCGTTGTTGTAGCTGTCGTTATACTGTAAAGCAATATCTACTTCACATGTATCTTCAGCGTTAGTAGCGTGTAAGAAAATAATTTCGTCATGGATAGGAGTGTAGCCTTTTTTCTTATGTATATATTCTACAAACTCTTTAATACCACCCTTGTAGTAGAAAGTTTTTGAGATGATATTATCGGCATCACGTTCGTCTTTTAACTCAATATTTACACCTGCATTGAGGAATGCCTGCTCTCTTAAACGTTTTGCCAGAATATTGTAGTCATAAACGTCAGTATCCTGGAAAATTTCAGGGTCAGCTTTGAATAGAACTTCAGTACCTTTTACATCTGACTTACCGATAATCTCGAGATCATTCATAATAGTACCGCGTTCATAGCGCTGGAAGTAGATATTTTCACCGTCACAAACTCTTACTTCGAGCCATGTTGAAAGTGCGTTAACAACAGAAGCACCTACACCGTGAAGACCACCGGATACCTTGTAACCGCCACCGCCGAATTTACCACCGGCATGAAGCACTGTAAATACAACAGTAACTGCAGGAAGTCCCATTTTCTGATTAATACCAACAGGAATACCACGACCATTATCCTTGACTCTGATGATATTACCAGGCAGGATAGAAACCTCGATTTTTGAGCAGTAACCTGCTAACGCTTCGTCGATAGAGTTATCAACAATTTCATATACAAGATGATGAAGTCCACGTTCACCGGTTGAACCGATATACATACCAGGACGTTTTCTAACAGCTTCAAGACCTTCTAAAACTTGAATTTCATCAGCACCATATTCATTTTCAACTTTAGTTCTTTCAGTTTGTTGTTGTAAATCTTTTTCTAAATTTTCCAAAACTAACCTCCAAATTTTTGCTACTCTTTTTTCTTAACAAAACTTACTTATATATTAAAAAGACGATAAATCATAATGTCTTCCGGATTTTTTACTTTTTTCGCTGCTATCTGACTTTGATGCAACATCTTTTAAATTATCTACCGGCATTGTGTCGCCGATATCTTTATTTGAGCTTATATTTTCAAATTTTGAAAAGCTCTTTGTATCTCCGCCAGTATCTTCGCTTAAGACTCTTCTTTCTTCTTTAATAGCGTTAAATACATCTGCGTTAATTACAGGTTTGTCGTGGTCTGTCAATACCACATCATCCACAAATGTCGGCACAACTTTTGAAGTTTTAGCCATTGTAGGATCCGGATCAACAATAGGACTTTCGATCATTCCTGTATCATAAAGCACATCCATATGTTTTTTTCTAGGTTTTAACACTACAAAAAATGGTGTAAAAGCGTAAAATCCAACGAAAGGAAGTGCTACTAAAAGCATAAATATCAGATTTGTTTTATCTGTCATAAAGAAAAACAGAAGAAGTATCACAATTGATATTAAAAGTGCAATAAAGAAAGGTATCAGAAGTGTTTTCTTAATCAGAATGTTTGACTCTTTCTTACACTTATTACAGAAAAATTCGCCACGGTTGCGGTTTAAAAAAGCCTGCATATATGTGATTTGTTTTCCGCAATACGGGCATTTTGTAAGTTTCATAAATTTGCGTCCTTTCGTGAAAGTAATCGTTTTTGCAATGTTTTTGAAGATAACTGACAAATATAAATTTTTTGTCCGTTTTTATCATTACATAAAATAAAAGATTTTGGTAATTCATACGAGACAGTAAAGACCTTGTGATTTTTTTCGCACAGTGAAAGATAATCTCGTGTGTGTTTCGAGACAGTTGATGTATCAAGGTCAAATATACCTATAATTTCATCAGTTTTAATAACTGTTTCATTTCCTAGATGTAAGTACATTATTTAACCTCTCCACTGTTAATATAAAATACTTTTCCTGATTTAAGCTGTTCTTTGTTTGATTCTTCACAGCAGGTAACAAATACCTGATAATCTTCAACTTTATTAAGCAGAAAATCCTGACGTTTAGGATCAAGCTCTGATAATACATCATCGAGTAAAATAACAGGTTTTTCACCGTTTTTCTTATATAACATCTGAGCTTGTGCTAATTTTAATGATAAAACAGCTGAGCGCTGTTGACCTTGTGAACCAAAAGTTTTCGCAGAAATACCATTGATTTTTATATCCATATCATCTCTATGAGGTCCGATATTAGTATATCCTGTATGATAATCTTCACTTCTGGATTTTTGATATGCATCTCTTAATTTCTCAGTGATAGTTTCGATTGAATCATCTTCAGTAGCACCACAATTGCTGATATATTCAATATCAAGTACTTCTTTTGAACAAGAAATATCTTCATGATATTTCTGAGCATAAATTTTAAGTTCTTTTATATATTCAATACGCTCTTTTAAAATTATTGCACCTGTCACTGCTAAGGAGTCATCCCATATAGGCAAGGTATCCTTTAACTCTTTATGCTTATATATATCTTTTAAAAGTGCATTTCGCTGATTGATAATCTGATTATATTTTGCAAGAGCTGCAGCATAACGAATACGATGCTGACATATAGCTCCATCTAAAAACTTTCGTCTTAAAGACGGACCGCGTTTTACTAAAGTCATATTTTCAGGCGAAAAAACTACACAAGAAAACACTTCAGTAAGGTAGGAAGAAGAATTTTTTTCAACCCCGTTTAACTTGATTTTCTTTTTGTTTTGTGAAAAGCTGATTTCTGCATTTTGTTCACGTCCAAAAGAATCAAAATCCATAGTTAGCTTAAAAAACTTATCATCAAATTTAATAAGTTCATTTTCTTTTGAACCTCTAAAAGAGTGACCACCACAGAAAAGCCATATGGCTTCTAATAAATTTGTTTTTCCCTGAGCATTGTCACCATAGATAACATTAACTTTTTTACAAGGAACAATCTCATTGTTTAAAAGATTGCGAAAATTTTCAAACTTAAGTTTTTTTACTATCAAGCTTGTGCCACCTCAATGACCCTTTGTTCAAGCTGTGCTGTATCACCAGCGCGCATTTTTTTACCACGCATAGTGCACACTTCGCCATTAACTAAAATTTCACCATTCTGAATAAGATATTTAGCCTGACCGCCTGTAGGAGCAATACCCGCAAATTTTAAAAGATTATCCAAACGGATAAATTCTTCATTAATTTCAATAATTTCTTTTTTCATTTTAACCCTCACTTGATAATCTCATAGGTACTACGAGGAATGTAAAACTGTCTGAATTTACAGGTTTTACAATCATAGGAGCTAAAGAACCATTCAAAACAAGCTTAATTTCGTCTGTATCGCTATTTTTGAGTGCATCAAGTAAATATCTATTATTGAAACCTATTTCAACGTCAGAGCCAATTACAGACACAGATAATACGTCGTTAGCCTTACCTACAGCAGTTGAACATGAGAGTTTAATCTGATCTGAAGTTATAGACATACGTACTGGAGACTGAATTTTTTCACTTGTTAAGAGAGACATTCTATCTACAGCATTTGATAAAAGACGTGTATTAATAACAAGTTCTGTCTGTGCTGTTTTTGGTACTGTAGTTTTATAGTCAAGGAAATTACCCTCAATAAGACGGGAAATAATTGAATAATTTTCAATTTTAAAACCAATATGACGCTGACCTACTGTAATTTCAACATCTTTTTTATCATCTGTGATAAGTTTTAAAATTTCGCTCTGAGTTTTACCTGGTACAACAAATTTAGTTTTGCTGTTTGAGTCAATACTTTCTTCTCTGATAGCCATTCTATAACCATCAACAGATACAAGTCTTAAAATATTATCTTCAATATCAAATAAAGTACCTGTATAAATTGGCTTAGCCATATTATCTGAAACAGCAAAAATAGTCTGTCTAATCATATTTTTTAAAATCTCAGCATTTACGACAATATTATCTGTCTGCTCAAATTTAGGAAGTTCAGGGTATTCTCTGGATGAAATACCAACAATCTGATAGTCAGACTGACCACTTGTAATATATGTGATGAGTCTTTCATCAGTTTCAATACAAACGATTTCTTCAGGTAACTTTCTAACAATATCAGAAAAGAGTTTAGCAGAAACTACGATTTCACCCTCTTCATTTACTGTAGCATCCATAGTAGTTGTAACACCAATTTCAAGGTCATAACCTGAAAGTACAAGTTTTGCACCGTAAGCTTTAATTAAAATACCTTCAAGTGCAGGGATTGATGCTTTATTAGATACAGCTCTCTGAACATTAGAAACAGCTGATGCGAGTTCTGAACGTAAACATGTAAATTTCATTTTTTTCTTCCTCTCAATAAAATTTAAAAATCACAATCTAATCAAATTTATTATTAATATATTAAAGTAGTAGTAGTAGGGGGTGTTAAAATGTTAAATTTATAAAACACCCAGTATTTAACTTGTTTTTAAAATTTTAATTCTCTATAAAAATTATTGAAAAATGTGGAAAATTAAAATTAAAGGACAAGTTATCAACATTATGTTGAAATATGTGGAGTTGATGTTAATAAAATTATGGAAAACTAAAACGACAAAAATCAGCGATTTCTGATGTTTTTAATAATGTCTTCGATAGTTTCTTTCAGGTTAATATCCTTCTTCATATCTTCTTCGACTTTTTGTACAGTATAAACGATAGTAGAATAGTGTCTGTCACCAAATTCTTTACCGATACCTTCCATTGAAAGAGAAGTAAGTTCTCGAACAATAAAGATAGCAATTTGTCGAGGTTTTTTAATATTAGCCTTACGGGATTTTTGTGAGCGGATGTCTTCGGCTTCTACACCAAATGTACGAGCAACCTCTTCAACGATTTTCTCAACTGTAAGTTCAGATGGAGCTTCGTTATTTAAAATATCTGAAATAGCTTCGCTTACGATTGCAAGTGTAGGAGTTTCTCCTGTTAAATAAAATCTCGCTTTAAGTTTTTTAACAATACCTTCAAGCTGTCGGATATTAGTTTTAAGCTTTTGTGCTATACATTCACACACATCGTCGCTAAGGTTAATACCAATAATTTCAGCTTTACGTTTAATAATAGCAATTCGAGTTTCTAAGTCAGGTGGCTGAATATCAGCTAAAAGTCCTGATTCAAAACGGCTTCTGAGTCTATCTTCTAAAATTTTAATTTCCTTAGGTGGACGGTCAGAAGTAAGTACAATTTGTTTTTTTGCTTCAAAAAGAGAATTGAATGTATGGAAGAATTCTTCCTGTGTACCTTCTTTACCTCCGATAAACTGAATATCGTCTACTAAAAGTACGTCAGCTTGTCTGTATTTAGCACGAAATTCTGTCATCGCAGCTTTTCTGAGTGATTCAATCAAATCTACTGTAAAGTCGTCACCTTTTATGTAAATAATTTTTTTATCTGGATAATTATTTTTGATATCATTTCCGATAGCATAAAGCAGGTGAGTTTTTCCAAGTCCAGAGTTACCATATAAAAACAGTGGGTTATATGCTCCGGCAGGATTTTGCGCGACAGCAAGACAAGCAGCATGAGCAAATTTATTTGACTGTCCTATAATGAAAGTGTCAAAAGTAAATTCATAACCTGCATCGGCAGATGAAGAATCAGATAAAAAGTTTTCACTCACTTTTTTATTTATTTCGTCCGGTATTATAAATATTGTTTCAAAGCTTGTACCAAAAACTGCATTATATGCGTCGTCAAGCATAGGCATATAACAACGCTGTAAAGTCTGTCTATGAAAATCGTTAGGAACGAGTAATGTAATCTCGCCTTTTTCAAAGTCAATATTCTTTGGTTCAATTCTACTTATCCAGGTTTTATATGCAACATCAGTTATTTTTTTCTCATTTTGAAAGTAATCACAAATTACTTGCCAAGCCTCATCAAAAGAACCCATTTTTATCCTCCATTTTCTTAAAAATCACGTTAAAATTTTGATTACCATATATGTATCCATTATTACATTTAACATTTTAACAAAATTAAGTTGAAAAATCAATACATTTTTGCATTATATAAGTAAATATTTACAATATAAATATAGGCTCTGTTTTTGATGATTTTTTAAATCTGTAAATTGTGGTCAAAATTTGGCTTAAATACAAGATATAGTGGCATATTTTTTGAGTAATTTTTTGATGTTATTTAATACTATATAAAAGCAAAAATTTTGAGTGCCTTAATGTGGAAAATGGTGGCACTACGGGCAAACAGTTAATCAACGAGCGTAAACCGCCCAAGTCTTACACAGATGGATTGAAACAAGGTCGCAAAAATGCGGTTAGAGAAGTGAAAGTATTTTTCGACAAGTACCTTGATTATTCCGTTAAGGGCGTTAGCAACAAAATCAAAGAACGCAAGTACAACGAGTTTAAGGAGTGGTTAGAGGACGGCGAATAACCGTCCTTTTTCTATGGCAAAAAAAATTTTTAAGATTTTTTCAAAAA